>JANMDA010000397.1:0-6154 GCA_031376085.1 Chloracidobacterium sp. | reverse complement strand
GTACGAATGGCTGAACGTGCGTCCGCCGCGAAACCGTTTGACGGATCGATGCCGGCGACGCCCTGGAATGTGATCTGCGGCTCGCCGGCTAGTTCGTGAGTGGATTTGTTGATGGTGACGACGAGCGAGATGGCGCCGCCGTAGGCGAGTTTTTTGCGTTCACGCACTACGTCGTATTCGATCTCGTCGTGCGATTCTTCATCGATAAAGGTTTTGTGCAGCTCGTGCTTGTCCACAACCTTACAGGCGAATTCATCTACCTCAAGCACATTGCCGTTCTCGATCAAGATGATGTTGTCGTCGTCGTAGCCCGCAACGTGGTTCTTTACATATTCCTTGTGCCGGAACAGCATCCGGTATTCGCCGTGGATCGGGACAAGATATTTTGGCCGGGCGGTTTCGACCATTATCTTAATGTCTTCCTGCGAAGCGTGGCCTGAAACGTGGACGAGGCGGCGTTTTTCTTCAATGATGTTAGCTCCGCGTTTGTAAAGATTCCCTATCAGTCGGCTGATATTTTTTTCGTTGCCGGGGATGATGCGGGCGGAAAGCACGACCGTGTCGCCTTTTTCGATCTCCATTCCCTTGTAGGTCGATGTCGCGAGATTCCACAACGCGGCGCGGTTTTCGCCCTGTGAGCCGGTAACGAGATAGCAGACCTCGTCGTCATCCAACGCCCGCGCATCACCCAAACTCACCATCGCTCCGAAAGGAATTTTTAGTAGACCCTGCTCTTCAGCGATCTCGACATTCTTTTGCATCGAACGCCCGCAGACACAAACTTTGCGCCCAAATTGATGGGCAACATCAAAAACGATCTGCAGCCGGTGCAGCGATGACGAAAACGTCGCAACGAACAACCGTCCTTCGGTTTGTTCGAAAATTTCTTCAAACGCCGGTATCACAGCCATTTCTGACGGCGTTCTGCCCGGCACGGTCGCGTTAGTTGAATCGCCTAACAAAAGCAGCACGCCTTCGTCGCCGATCCTTGAAAGCGTTTTGAGATCGTATGGTTTGCCAATGACGGGCGTGTCGTCGATCTTGTAATCGCCCGTGTGGATGATCGTGCCGAGCGGCGTGTGGATCGCCAGCGAAAAGCAATCGACCAGCGAATGTGAAGCGTGGATAAACTCGACGCGAAAGTTCCCGACCTCGATAATGTCGTTCGCCTTGACACGATGGATCATCACATCGTTGAGCATCCCGTGTTCTTCGAGCCGTTTCTCGGCCAGCCCGATCGTAAACCGCGAAGCGTAAACCGGTAGATTAAATTTCTTTAGAATGTAGGTGAGAGCTCCGATGTGGTCTTCGTGGCCGTGGGTCAGGATGATCGCGGTCAGGTCGTCGCGGTATTCTTCGAGAAAGTCAAAATTCGGTATGGAAATATCCACGCCATACGGCGTCTCTTCCGGAAAGCCCATCCCGGCGTCGATGACGATCATCTCATCGGCATATCGAATGCCCATGCAGTTCATCCCAAATTCGCCAATGCCGCCAAGCGGAATTATTTCAATCTTATTCACATAAACCCCTTGAAGAATCGAAGTTAGATGATAGCACAGGCTTTTGGTTAGTATCGAAAAGACTACATGACAGGAGCAACAATGAATAATACATTGTGTGTTAGCGCACAGAACGATGTTTTTGGTATAATTATACTAAGTCTAGTCTGGTGAAACTCTAATAATGTTCTTTCTTTCACGGGGCTGAGAACAAGGGGTAAGCGGCAACGCCGCAAATTAGCAGGTGATGCTGCTATCGATGGATGCTTGGGCCAACTCAGGCATCCGTCACTTTTAATTAAATAGGAGAGGACAAAATGCCTCCTGAATCAAATTTGCAACTCGCGAAGAAAAATCATTTACTGGCCGCTCTGCCGGCAGAAGAATTCGACCGAATAACTAAATTTCTCGAACCCGTCACGCTCAAACTCGGCAAAGTTATGCACGAAAGCGGCGATAAGATGAGTTATGTCTATTTTCCGACGACGGCGATAATGTCTCTGCTCTATATTATGGAGAACGGAGCGACCGCTGAGATCGGCATTGTCGGCAATGACGGGATACTTGGAGTAGAACTCTTTATGGGCGGTGAGACTACGACCAACAGGGCCATAGTCCAGAGCGCGGGCGAGGCCTTCAAGATGGATACCAAGTCGATGAAGGCCGAATTCACGCTCGGCGGCATGTTTCAAAAAATGCTGCTTCGCTATACACAGGCATTAATAGCGCAGATCTCGCAGACCGCCGTTTGCAATAGGCTCCATTCGGTTGACCAACAGCTTTGCCGCTGGCTGCTCCTCAGCCATGACCGCCTGGACTCGGATAAATTGGTGATGACCCACGATCTGATATCGAACATGCTAGGCGTCCGCCGCGAAGGCGTGACATTGGCGGCACAAAAGCTGGCAACGAGGGGCATTATCAAAAATATTCGCGGATCCATTACTGTACTTAACCGGATCGGTCTGGAAGACGCTGTCTGCGAATGCTACAACGTCGTCAATGCCGAGTACAAACGTCTCCTTGGTCCGGGAGTCTCCAGAGCTTTCGCTTAGATCTCACGATTGCCTCAAAATTTATTTTCTTTTATGTGCGGAAACACACCGACGGCTTGCTGCCGAACTGCTTAAATCAAGTTAAGCTCTCGAGTTAAGTTGGAAATTAAATGAGTGCACTTACCAAAATCAGCATTCAATAACCGCTAAAGTTATACACGATCCGATTTACGGAGGCCTTTTATACTGATAGCTAACGCTATGTGGAAGGACGGTTTATTTGAAAAGAACGCCGTCCTTCATTTTTAGCCCTAATTGTATATGAAGACGAAATTGCTCCAAAATTATAAGTGCGATCGTTGTAATGCCGATGCCTTAAAGCATCTTGATTGCGGACTGCTTATTGCGTTTGCATTAACTGACGGCGGTAGTATTTCGACAATGCCTTATATTGCTGATCATCTAAACCTTTGCGGCCACCATCTCAACGAGGCCAATATTACTTATGTTCATTACACCGAATATAAGCTAGGGCATTGTCCAAATGCATATGTTGAACCCGCCGCAATCTCTCGTATTCACCCGGTGAAGGCACTTTCCTGAGCTTATGAAGGAATCGACCCGCTCAATTCACAGCCCTTTCCTTTACCTCTCTTTCACTTAAAACAAAAAATTTGAAATATTTGAAACCGCTATGCCTTCCCGCGCGTCTTTTTCCTGACGGCAAAAGTTTTGCGGGGTCAATAAGATGAAAAATCAGCTTTCAGACGAACAACTCGATGCTTTGATGCGAACGCTGGTCAATAATTCAGCCGCAGATGAGGCATTGCTTAGCGACATCGCCGATTCGCCTGCGACTTGGTGGAGCGTTCAGCGCCAGATCAACGAGCAGAAGGCTGCGAAGTTATCAGCCTGGCCGCCGGTAGGCAAGGTTCTTCGATGGTTTTTGGCCGGAGCCTCTGTAGCTGCTGCTACGGTTTTGATCTTATCTTTATTTATTTTTCGTCCGGCTTCAAATAATGATAAAGGCACAGTTGCAATTGTTTCGCCTGCAAGTTCAGTTACAGAACCGGCTCCGGAAACGGTTGAACCGACCATCGAGACTAAATATGGTGACATAAAAGCTATTAACGGAAATGTCCAGGCGGCAAAATCGTCAAAAGATCTAACCAAGCCAGCGATTCATCAGATCGCCATTAAAACTCGCACGATCGAAAAGAAAACCGTTGTAAAGTCAACAGTAATAGCACAGGCGAACAATAAAGAAGAGATCAAGACGGAATTTATTGCGCTTTCATATGCACGCGATCCTGAAAGCGGGCAGATCGTTCGCGTTAAAGTGCCAAGCTCGATGATGGTTTCGCTTGGACTGGTGACGAGTGTGAAAGCGCCGTCAGAAATGGTTGACGCCGAAGTGCTTGTCGGCGATGACGGACTGACAAGAGCAATTAGATTTATAAGGTAGTTCTTATCGTCCGGCAAGGAAGTAATGATGAAAACGAAAATATTATCTGCAATTTTTCTCAGCATATTACTGACGGCAAATGCGTTTTCTCAGAGGCCGAGGCCGGATGGCCCGCCGCCGGGCGAAAACCGTCATAAAGGCGACTGGACAAAAGGTATCGACACAGATCAGAACGGCACGATCGAGTCTGATGAATTTCAATCGGCTATTGACAGAACGTTTGTTGATCTGGACAGCAATAATGACGGTGTAATAAGCAGAACTGAGATTCCCGATCATAATCGTCCGCCTATGGATCGGGCAGACGGCATGCGTCCGTTGGTTCCGGGCCAGCCGTCTCCAGTGCAACGCGGCGGCCGACCGGGACCGCCGGATCGATTTCGCGACAAACTGCCTCCTTTCTTTTTTATGGACAAGTTTCGCGATGTCGATTCGATGACAAAGGCGGATCTCGAACAAGTTGCAAAAGAAGTTTTTGCCTCAATGGACGCAAACAGCGACGGAGTTCTAAGCCGGGAGGAGTCGAGGCCGCCGAGAGATCGTGCGGAAATCGAAGAGCGGGTCGGACCGCCGCCGAATGCAATGTTCATAGCTGCCGAGCTGCGATTTGGCGACAAGCTTGTAATAGATAAGCCTTTTTCCGCTGACACCGTTATCGAAGACATCCGTCGTTTATATGACGGAAGCACCGTGACCAAGACGACAAAAGGAGCATTCTATCGCGATTCAGCCGGCCGGACGCGGCGTGAACAGCCTTTCGAAATGGTTGGTGGTTTTAGCATCGTAAATGAAAATAATAAACCTCAGACGCTCGTTTTCATTAATGATTTTGCTCAGAAGACGCAGTATTTTTTTGATCTGGGCAACAAGATCGCCCGAAAGATCGGGATAGGCCCAAACGGGCCGCGAGATGACCCTCAAACCCCAAATGATGCGAAGTCGGACTCGCTCGGGACGAAAACGATCGAAGGAATTTCGGTCGAGGGAACACGGATCACATTCGAACTGCCTACAGGCCAGATCGGAAACGATAAACCTATACAGGTCGTTACCGAAAACTGGTACTCGCCGGAGTTGAAAGTGATCGTGATGTCACGGCATCTCGATCCGGTCTCGGGCGAACATATCTTTCGTCTGGTAAATATCAGGCGATCCGAGCCTGCGGCAAGTTTGTTCGCAGTTCCGGCCGGGTTTAAGGTAGAAAATCCGCCGGAGCGCGGCCCTCGGCCTCGATGAGTGCTCTTTGGTTTGTCTAATTGACGCGAATTAAAGAAAATGCTCGATGAGGTTCATAAGACAGGCTTGCAGAACGAGGCTAAATTACCGGCGATCGAGTTTTCAGATGGGTCGCAAATAACGGACGAACAACTCGTCCGGGCGGTACTTGACGGTGACGAGCAGGCATTTGCAGAGATATTTGAAAGATACCGAAGGTTGGTGACGGGCGTCGTAGGTCGATTTTTTCGCAACCGGTCGGAGATAGAGGAATGTGTGCAGCAGAGTTTTACGAAAGCATATTTTTCGCTCAAACACTTTCGCGGAGAGAACGGAAATTCTTTTCCGGCCTGGGTGACGCGAATTGCAGTTAATGTTTGTTATGACGAATTCCGCCGCCGCGGACGCAAACCCGAAAGCCTTTTTACCGACATCGACGACGGAACAACCGGCTTTTTGGAATCGGTATCGGACGGCAAGACAGCGACGGCGGAAACGCAGCTTGTTTCGGCCCAGCTTGCAGAGAAAATACTATCGTCGCTCGATCCGCGTGACAGAATTGCCATGACTTTGGTATATTCGCAAGATTATTCACTAAACGACGCTGCGGACATTATTGGTATAAGCACGGGCAATCTTAAATCAAGATTATTTCGTTGCCGCAATCATATTAGAGAACGATTTGGACATCTTTTTGAATGAGAGGGGAAACTTTATGAAGAAAATAAAATGGGCAGTTTGTTTTGCATTTGTTATAGCCATTGGCTCATTTGCATTGCTTAGAACAGACCCGGTTAAAGGCCAGTCAGGCGGATCGCTTGCCGCTCCGACGGGTGTAATGGCTTCTGATACGAAATATAGAGACAAGGTAAGAGTGGAATGGGATGCAATTCGCGGAGCCACTTTATATCGTGTGTTTCGAGGAACGACATCGAATTCCGGCACAGCGGTCGATATCGGCAATACACCGGCGAATA
>JANMDA010000316.1:0-5611 GCA_031376085.1 Chloracidobacterium sp. | reverse complement strand
GCCTAGCTTGTCGCCTTTGAAGTAATACCAGTCTTTTCGGACGGTGCGGATAAGTTCATCTTGCCCTTTATAACGTGCCATTTTAGCTCCTTTCTAAATTCTGGGTTTAAATCTGGGTTTAAATAATGGCGGTGATTGTCGTTTCCTGACGTTTCGTGTCGCTTGTCCGCCGCTGTAAACCCTGTATTTAGAAGTATATACGAAGCTAAGTCTTTTGTGCACAAATAATATGCTTTGGATTCGTAATCGAAAGGTCGTCGGTTCGACTCCGATGGGCGGCTCCATTTTTATTAATAATTCCTTAGACGAAGAAGTTCGGCAACACTCCAGGCTTGCGCCGCTGCGCCGCGAGGATGGTGCGGCTGCTCGGCGTCGAATATCTCGGAAACCTGGCCGAGCATTGCATGTGACAGATGCAGTTCGAATGCGGCGAACAACTGTGCGATCAGTTGCCCGGTTTTAGCATTTTTCGGATGCGTCTTGAGATATGCTTCGATGAAGGGGCCTATGAGCCATGCCCATACAGTTCCCTGATGATAGGCCGAATCGCGATTCTCGGGTGATCCCTTGTAGATTGAAACGTATTGCGGATCACTAGGACTTAGAGATCTTAGTCCGGCCTTAGTAAGCAGTTCCGCCTCGACCTTTTTGACCACAGCAAGAGCGTGTTGCGCATCGAGCATAGTGTGGTGCAGACTGACGGCAAATATTTGATTAGGTCGGATTGATGCATCTTTTTTTGTATCGTTGACGACATCATAGAGGCTTTTCTCGTCTTCATTCCAAAACTGGCCAATAAAACTAGCTTTTGCTACAGCGGCCATTTCACGATAGTTTTTTTCGTCCTGATCGGCGAATTGCTTTGCAAGATCAGCCACAATGCACAATGCGTTATACCACAGCGCCTGGATCTCGACGGGTTTGCCAGTGCGCGGGGTGATAACCCGGTCGCCGATCTTGGCGTCCATCCATGTAAGCTGAACACCGTCCTCGCCAGCATGTAACAGCCCATCGGTATCAACGTAAATGTTGTAACGCGTGCCGCGAATATGCCAGGCGATTATGTCTGCGAGCTTGTCGTACAGAACATCGCGGACGAAGTCATGATCCTGAGTTGCGTCGGCGTATGCCCTGATCGCTTCAAAAAACCATAATGTTGCATCGACTGTATTGTACTCCGGCGTTTCGCCTTGGTCAGGAAAGCGATTTGGAAGCATGCCTTCGGAAATGTGCCTGGCAAATTCAGCGAGAATGCTTTTTGCGATCTCCGGCCGTCCGGTTGCAAGCGTGAGACCGGGCAAGGCGATCATCGTGTCGCGTCCCCAGTCTGAAAACCAATGATAACCAGCGATGATTGTATGTCCTTCACCGCGAGAGACGATAAACTGATCGGCAGCGAGGACGAGTTGTTGAAAAAATTCGCCGCTGGCGCCCGATCGATCGATCAGTGATTTTCGCCTTTCGATCTCCGTTTTTTCAAATTTTTTTGCTTCAGCGATGCTTCGTGACTCCGTCGAGGCGATCACGGTAGCAGGCTCATTGAGATCGAAGGTGAATACACACGGTTGAAAGAGATCTTCATGAAAATTGAAGCCGCGTTCCTGCTCGATCGCGTATTCAACATTGCGATACCAGTCAGCGGAAAAATCGACAGAGACAGCATTATGAGCTAAACAAAGTTGAGTGTCATCTGATGCCGGCCTGAAGGAGACGTAAGTTTGACTGCTCTCTATCTCCAGTTTGAGATCATCAATTTCGCGCCGCAGATGATGGTGATCGCGAAAGGCCAGCAACGGGCGCATCTCGAGCATTATCTTATTTTTATCAAACCGCTTTTGCTTCTTGACACTCCACGAAATAATGGTCGTGTTTTCGCCATGAACCATAAAAACTTTCTTCTCGATCTCGATACCTTCAATTGTAAATGTCCAGATCGGGAATGGATCGAGACGAAAATCTGTCAGTAAGCGATAGCCTCGGGGATAAACTGTTCCGGGATATTGATTTGTAGAAAGTTCAAATTGCTCACCGTCGATAACGAGTATCTCCTCGAACTTCGAAAGCAGCAGTGTGCGTCCTAGCGGAGGCTTTGTTGCTGCGATGAGCAGGCCATGATAGCGTCGTGTGTGGGCGCCGGAAACGGTGCCTGATGAATAACCTCCGATGCCGTTTGTCTCGATCCACTCGCGCGAAGTCGCGGCCTCAAAATCGGGGACGATCTTTTTGCTAAGTTTGATCAGACTCATGCGAATCGAATGGCAGCACGAAGAGAAAAGGTGTGTTTCATTTTACCGGACAGAAAATATGCAGTCAGGATTTCTTAGGATCATCGTTCATTGATTTTTCAAGCTCAACGACCTTTGAGGAGAGTCCAGTTTCTTCCGGAGCGAGACTTGCGGCAAGATAATTTATCAAGTCAAGTTTTTCTGCAGCCGGGAGCTTGTCGCAACGTTGTTTAATGATGTCCAATTCAATAGTTGCCATCGCCATCTCCTCCGTCATCTTCCGGCGGAATTATATCATCTAATTTTGTCTGTTTTTTAGTATTTTAACAAAGGAGCCTGATCGCAGTTCGTCCAGTGTAATGCTTGTGAGGTCAAGAGCTTCCTGTTCGGTGACGGCGCCGCAGTTGATGGCGCGAAGGAAATAGTTCAAGAGACCCTGGCCCGTTGCGGCGTCGTCAAAGACATCGCCGACGAGCGTTGCTTGTGCGGCCTTTTCGACAAAGTTTCGCAGGCGTTCAGAGGCTGCATCGAGCCCTTCGAGAAAGAAGGTGAAGACGGCGGCGTATCGCGTCGGCAATTGTCCGGGATGAAGGTCCCAGCCCTGATAAAATGCATTGGCGAGCGAATGGCGGCACTGATCGTAATGTAGTTTCCACGCGCGGTGAACGACCGTGCGGTTTTCGGCGATCTGTTCGTCAGTAAGATTCTCGCCGCGATTTGGAGCGACCGGCATAATATTTGTCGCTCCGTCTGAAAGCCATATGCCGGTGCCGCCGAACGAGACCTGCATCATGCTCCGCGCAAAATCGCACGCCGGATGCAGCATGTCCTGATACGCGGCGGTGATCGAGCAACTTGCCGTGTAATCGTATACGCCGAAATGCGCTGCTGTGCAGCGGCCCCGAGCGGCGTCGAGCATTTTGGGCATGCCAATTTCGCCGTTCGAAGCGATGATCGACTGCGTTGTTTCGATCATCATTTCCATCTTAAGAGAACCGGCGGCGAGGCCGAGTTTTGGTTCGATCTCGTCAAAAATGTCGACGAGTACACTGACCTGCTCGGGCGTCACGATCTTAGGCAATGTAACGACAAAATTCGACGGCAATTTACCGTCGGAAGCCGCAACGAGTGTCGTCAGGAACAGATCGAGCGTTCGAATGCTGCGCTTCATCAGCTCTTCGGAAAACGTTTTTATGCGGATGCCGATAAACGGCGAGAGCGTGCCGTCGGCCATTCCTTTTGCGACTTGCTCGGCGGCGGCCGCAACATGACCGTCTTCCTCCGCATCAGGCCGCGTTCCGTAGCCGTCCTCAAAATCGATGCGAAAATCTTCGACCGCCTCGCGTGCGATCTTTTCACCAACGCGCGCGTAGATCGTGTCTGCCAATTTCGACGGTAGATCAAGTGCCTTCGCAAACGTCGCCGAGTCAGGCGCAAACGCTTCAAACGAGCGGACTGCGAGTTGACCAAGTTTGACGGTGGTGTCGGACTTAAACAAATGAGCGCCGCCGTAAACCGTGTGAACGGGCTGACGACGGCCGGATTCGCCGGGATAACGTTTAACAAATTCAACCATCACCGAGCGAAGACGTTCGGTGATCTTATCCAGCGATTCGGTAGAAAGGGAAGTGTTCATTTTGCAAAATTATCTTGTAAGCCGTGCTTCGATTAGGCCGTGCGGTTCATCTGTCGGGACGAAGATGCGATTGTCGTTCGCTTGGCCAAACCTTGTCATATCGATCGGCAGACAATGAATATTTGGCAGCAAAAATGCGATCTCTTCAACGACATCATATTTGTCGAGGATCGCTTCGCCCATGGCGTAGAGCGTGTGTTGAACGGACAGACTGTCGTGACCGGCGAAGACCTTTAATATTGTTTGTCTGATCGCTTGAAATACCGCGTCGGTCGCGGCGTCAGGTTTTGAATAACGCCATGTTGCCTTTATGGCAGTCGAAAGAATGCGGTCGGTGGTTTCGGGTAATGTCGTAAACGCGTCCTTAATAAAACCGGCAAAACCGGAGTCTGTCGTTTTTAAAACAATCAGATCTTCAACACCGGATTCAATAGTTACGACTTCACGAGTAGCCGTGATCTTAGCCGTACGTTTTTCGCCGCTTCCTTTTACGAAAGAGTGATTATGCTCATCGCCATCGAACTTCATTCGCTTCCAACGAGTTTCGAAAATATCGATAATGACCCGCGATATCTGCGGGTTGTTTGACAAAAAATGGTCAGTGAGCCGCCGTCCAAAAGCCTCTATCTCTTCGATCTCCTGAGTTTGCCCCGCAAGCGCATAGACGGTGTTTTTCATTGTGTCCGTCGGCAAACATTTGCTGTTGTCACCGGCGGTATGAATCGCGTCGAAGTCACCTTCTAGTGCGATATTGACCGTGAGATTTTGCAGTTCGTGGCGCTCGCTTGAGCGATCGACCTTTACAAGGCGAACACGCGATTTGCCGTAATTATCCTGGAGGATCTTAACGGTCATAATTAACTTCCACGATAGGTCGAATAGCCGAATGGGCTCAACAGGAGCGGAACATGATAATGCTGAATCGGATCCTTAACCACAAACCCGATAGTGATCAACGGAAAAAAACACTCGATGCTCCGCATCGCAAAATATGCTGCTGTGTCAAAGATAAGACGATAATGGCCGGGCAGAAATGCCTCAGTCGGAGACAACAGGTCGTTTATACGGCCGTCAGTATCAGTTATTCCTTCGGTAATGGGCTGCCAGCCGGAGGAATGTGTTTTGCGTTCCAAAACTACCGGAATTCCGGAGCCCGGTTGGCCAGTCGTTGTGTCAAGTATGTGTGTGGTGATGGCGCTCATTTTTCTAAAAGTTTATTAAGTCGTATTTCAGTTATTTTTCTTTGTTCCTCGGCTGCGATCTGTAATTCGGTCGCGGCGGAATTGCCCAGACGAGCTTTGCATATCGCGAGCATCTCGTCAGCAGATCTACTCGTCGCACAGACGATAAATATAAACCCGAATTTCTCCAGATACAAGCGGTTGACCTCGGCAAGTTCGTTTTGAACGTCTTTGGTTGCTGTGTCCATGCCCGATTGCTCGCCGGATGACCATTCGGCGGACTTTGCCTGCTGTTTCGGAGCGGCTCTTTTCGAGCCTATCTTCGGGTGAGCGGCAAAGGCTTCGAGATGATCAACGGACGAAAGCGAGAACCAAATGTCTTCCGAACTTTTGTATAAATTTTCAAGCATTACAAAAGGCCGCGCGGCTGTCATACGCCGAGCCCATTCCGTTGAGCCGCAGCAATCTAGAAATACCGATAGAGCCTCGTCGTCGGAAAGGTCATTTAACCAAGCCAGATTTTTGTAAATGTTAAAGCTCTGCAAATTATCCTGCGATCCGTCCGAATA
>JANMDA010000210.1:0-13090 GCA_031376085.1 Chloracidobacterium sp. | reverse complement strand
GGAACGGTGAAAGCTGGAGAAGTGAGGCGGCGGGGTTTTAACAAAAACCCCGCCTTTCCTGTAACCTGCTGAGTTCGTTGCCTTTAATACTTTCTCAACCATCAGCCCATCCATAACATTTCCGCTACGGTTGCATTTGTTTTCCTTATAGGTCATAATAGTTTTTGGTTAGTTTCGAGTTTTAAATAAAATCACAAAGTTAATTGGTTTGATCGAAATGCCTGAGATTTCGGGAATGTAAATAGTGTTGTTAGTTTTTTAATAATAGGTGAGTTATTCACCACTCCTGCGGTTCCCGTCAAATAAATAAAATAATTGGAGTTATAATTTGATAGTTTTTAAGAAGATATTCTTCCTTTCGGTGTGCGCTTTGTTTGCTGCCGTAGTTTTTTCCGGTTCCGCATCTGCACAAAGCCGTGACCGTGTGGTGAAGTCTACATCGAGCCAGCCGACCAATCTGCCGCCGATTGTCGTAGTCACTCAGCCTTCAAAAACGGTTTCCCGCCCGATACTAACAAACGACATAGTTGTAAAAAAAGATCCAGCCTACGAACCGCCGCTAGTCAAAAAGACCGGATCGTCAATGGCGACCAATGCAGGTGCAGCACTTGCGGCAAGTAGAACGGCATACGGTTCAAACGCCAGCGTCCGTTTAGATCGTGCGATCAAGTCGCGTTACGGCCTTCCATACCATTATGGTTCGACTGGCCCGTATTCGTATGACTGTTCAGGATTTGTCTGGGCCGCGTTTCAGGAAGCTGGGATAAACTTTACACGCACAAGCGCACACAGCCTGTGGAATCAATCAATTCCCGTAGAAGGCGATGAGCGTTTCAAGTTCGGAACGTTGGTCTTCTTAAATGGCCTCGGACACATCGGCATAGTGGCTGACGAAAACGGTTTTTATCACGCATCGTCAAGCAAAGGCATCACCTATTCCCCATTCAAGGGATATTGGGAAAACCGCATCGTCGGTTTCCGTCGTTTGATCCCTGAAATGCCTGTAGCACAATAATTTTACAGCTAGTAATAAACCAAAGGCCCGATGATCGCAATTGAACATCGGGCCTCTTTCTGTTTTTGTTTTTTACAAACTAGCCGATAAATCCCGGCCGCGAATGCGGGTCTTTGCATTCATATACGACAGCGATCTTGTCTACAGCAACGTAGGCAACCTTCTCATCTTCATCCCGCAGATAAAGTACTCCGCCTTTTACATCGATCACGTCGCCGCGAAACGCGACATTCGTGCCGCATGTAATATCAATCTTCTTGCCAAGCATTTCTCTCAATAATTCTTCCATAATGTTATTAGATTGTATCAAAACCGATTCTGCATCAACGCTTCCCGCCCCGACAAAACCCATTTGCTAATTTTCGCTTTGTCGCCGTTCTCAGAAACGTTCGCAGATTTTTGTTTTTTTGAATATGCAAGTGCAGCGCCGATCATAGCGATATCGCTAGTAGTTTTATCGATTTCTGTCGCTTTTTTCCGCTCGTTGAAACGTGGGATAAAACCAGTGTCCAGTTTGCCTTCAATAAACTCTTCGTCAACCATTATCTCGCGGAAAAAAGCCAGCGTCGTTTTGATTCCTCCGATCTCGTATTCCATCAATGCCCGACGCATACGATCGATCGCTTCTGCTCGATCTTTACCAAAAACAGCAAACTTCGAGATCATCGGATCGTAAAAGATCGACACCTCTGCCCCCTCGTAAACGCCGCCGTCATCACGAACACCCGGGCCTTGCGGCAAACGAAGCCGTGTGATCTTTCCAGGCGAAGGCAGAAAATTGTTTTCCGGATCTTCGGCATAAACGCGGCACTCAATGGCGTGGCCTTTCAGCACAACATCTTCTTGGGTAAACGAAAGTTTTTCGCCCCATGCGACGCGTATCTGTTCGCGGACAAGATCGATGCCCGTAACCAATTCGGTCACCGGATGCTCGACTTGGAGCCGCGTGTTCATTTCGAGAAAGTAAAACGAGCGATCAAGATCGGAAACAAGAAATTCAACTGTGCCCGCTCCGACATAATCTACGGCCTTAGCGACCTTGACGGCACACGCGCCCATCTCGGCACGAAGTTCCGCCGAATTAATCGGTGACGGCGCTTCCTCGACGACCTTCTGATGCCGACGCTGGATCGAACATTCTCGCTCACCGAGATGAACGTGATTGCCGTGTTTGTCCGAGAAAACTTGTATCTCGATATGCCGCGGGCGAACGACTGCTTTTTCGATATAAACCGCGTCATCACCAAAGCTCGCAAGTGCCTCGGACTGCGAATTCTCGAGCGCCGACTTTAGTTCGCTTTCATCCATTACGAGCCGCATTCCCTTTCCGCCGCCGCCCGCAGAAGCCTTGAGCATCACCGGATAGCCGAATTTTGCCGCAGTTTCTTTTGCATCGTCGTATGACGTAAGTGGTTCCGTCGTGCCCGGAACAACTGGTACGCCGGCAGCAATCGCGATCTTACGCGCCGACATCTTGCCGCCCATAGATTCCATCGCTTCAGGTGGTGGGCCGATAAACGTGATGCCTGCTTTTGTTACTTCACGAACAAACTCTGCGTTTTCGGACAAAAATCCGTAACCCGGGTGTATAGCTTCGGCTCCGGCATTTTTTGCAACCTCAATGATCTTTTCCCAACGCAAATAACTCTCGCTCGATGGAGGTGGGCCGATATGAAACGCTTCGTCCGCCATACGAACGTGCATCGCATCTTTGTCGGCATCAGAATACACAGCAACTGTGCCGATCTTCATCTCACGACACGCTCTCATCACGCGACAAGCGATCTCTCCACGATTTGCTATTAATATTTTCTTAAACATTATTCCAATATTGAATTACCTTGATTCTTCGGATGATAGCGAATTCCGACATGTGCACCTGGAGCATATTTAGCACGGTCAAGTCTCTGTTCATCAGTCAAAACATCGGACGATTCAAAATCAACACCGTTCAGTGTATATAAATAAATTGCGACTTCCTCACCTTGATCATTTACCTCGGTATCGAGAATTACGCCATCAGTTATGCGGCCATTGGCAAGCAAAAAATTCCGTCGCGCATTCGGATCCGTCGGCTTTCTTCGCAATATCTTGTCGATAATTCCCATTACTAATCAAGCTCAAGCGGCGTTTTATTATATTTTGCCCGCAGTTTATTTGCAGCGGCAAGAACGGTTGGCCTTGAAATGATCTTCGCCTCAATGGGCCGTTTGCCGGGAATATCCATCATTATCAAGCCAAGCAAGATCGTTAAAATTCCCTGCCCTGGAACACCTGGAAGCGAGAGAATGATACCTATAACGATCAAGATCGCTCCCAGAATATTTTTCAGGATTACCGCGCTCCAGCGAACGAGCCACGGACTATCCGGTAAAAAATCTTGTTTGTAATGTGAACTAAAATAATTGGCCGGTATCTTGACCAAAACAACACCTATAGCGGCAAAACTGATCAAAAGCGATACCAAAAATAACCCGACGCCGAACAATATGCCGTTCAATGTCAATGACGCCCAAAGCTCTGTGAGCCGCTGTATCATTTTGCACGGCCGTCCTCGTCGAGCGACATTAGCTTGCTTCGAATAAATACCCCGCGCTGGAGCATTGTCCACAACGAACCAACCGCCAGCACCCAAAGGACCTGCGGCATTCGATTAAAAAGAAAGAAATCAGAATTCCAGTTCCAAGTCGATAGTGCACCGATTATCAGCAAAACAATCCTTTCAGGCCGCTGTAGAAATCCGACATTTGCCTTCACTCCTAACCCTTCCGATCTCGCGGTGGTGTAACTGACCATCACTGAACAGATCATGCCTAGACCGGCAAGAATGACGTTCAACAGCGAGTGCTGCGGCCCTCCGCGGGCATAAAATATCAAGATCCCGAAAATTACAGCCATGTCCGAGAGCCGGTCGAGTGACGAATCCAGAAAGCTGCCGTACTTGGTTACTCTTCCCGTTAATCGCGCGACATTGCCGTCCAGCATGTCGAAAAGATTCGCGACGATCAACACGACACCCGCCCAAAAAAATTCGCCAAAAGCAAACAAAATGGCGCAACCCATGTTGATCGTCACACCGACCGTTGTAAGAATGTTCGGCGGAACACCAGCAGACGCAAGCCGACGCACCATCGCATCTATGATACGCATTGCTCCTCGTCCTATGCTCGCTCCAACTTCTAACATTGCTTAGCAAGGCAAAAGTAAAAAGTTAAAAGTAAAAAATTAAGAATATTTGCTTTTTCATTTTTACTTTTTACTTTTACCTTTCAGTCCTTTTGCTCGTGTATAGTCGTCAATCGGCTGATCTCAAAATTTCGCCAGCCGGTGGGTGTTTTAACTTTTACTTCATCACCTTCTTCTTTGCCCATTAAAGCCTGTCCGATCGGCGAGACAGTTGAGATAAGTCCGTTGTCTGGATCGCTTTCCTCGGATGTGACGAGGCGGTATGTAACTTTTTCCTCGCGGTCGGTATCGAAAAGAATGACCGTCGAGCCATAGGCCGCGCTATCCGTCGGAATCTTGCTAAGGTCAATCTCTTCAATCTCGGTAAGACGTTGTCTTACTTGCGCTATTCTCGCCTGCACCATTGACTGGCGTTCCATCGCGGCTTTGTACTCAGCATTTTCCCGAAGGTCGCCGAATTCGCGCGCCTTTTGGATCTCTTTCGGCAGCGTGGAATGCAGCTCTTCCTGAAGCTTATGAAGTTCGTCTTTTAATTTCTGTATAACAGCTTGCATACAATTTTCCGTTAAATAAAATAAATAAACTTTACCGTCACAATTGAACCTTTCTCGTTTCGAAATTCCTCGATTCACTCAGCCGTGCTTCTCGCGGAGCGGCAAACGTAATCCCGATGTCCCGCGCGGTGCGAACAAGCTGGCTGTCGAGCGGAACGGTCTTGATATTTGCACATGCTTCGCTAAGCGGCACCGTGACGATCTTTTCAGCCTGCAATGCGACCATCTTGCCAGTCTCACCGCTTGCAAGCGCCCTCACTGCACATGCTCCAAAATTTGTTCCCAGCACGCGGTCGAACGCATTAGGACTGCCCCCACGCTGCAAATGTCCAAGGACAACGCATCGCGTTTCCTTGCCGGTAATTTCCTGAACACGACGGCTAATATATGGCCCAACACCGCCGAGACGCGTCTGCTCCGAATCCAGATACATCTCGGATTTGCCGATCTCCATAGACCCTTCGGCAACAACGATGTTTGTGAATCGGGATCCGTTTTCTTCCCGCTGCTGCACCTTGCGTGCGATCGACTCAAACGAAAACGGTATTTCTGGGATCAAGATAATATCAGCGCTGCCCGCAAGTCCCGAGTGAAGAGCGATCCAGCCCGTGTTGCGCCCCATGACCTCAAGTATCATCACCCGATCATGCGAGGCGGCGGTCGTGTGTAAACGGTCGAGAGCCTCGGTCGCAATATCGATTGCGGTCATAAATCCGAATGTCAGCTCGGTCGCAGCCAGATCGTTGTCAATAGTTTTCGGAACGCCAATTATCGGAAACCCGCGTTTGTGAAATTGTTCAGCGATGGCCAAAGTGCCTTCGCCGCCGATAACAATAAGGGCCTCGACACCTAAAATATCAAGATTTGCAAGTGCCTCACCGATCGGCATTTCCGGAAAGTACGGCTTACCGTCGAGCATTTTGACAAAGCTTCCGCGATTGCGTGTGCCAAGGATCGTTCCGCCGCTCGGCAGAATGCCGCTCACGCTTTTTACCGTGAGCTTTCGCGTATGAGGCTCACCGAGAACTCCTTCGAAACTGTCTTCGATCCCGATGCAGCTCATCCCGAATTCGCCGATCGCCGTTCGGACAACCGCTCGTATCGCTGCATTCAACCCCGGAGCATCACCGCCACCCGTCAAGATCCCGATCTGTTTGTACATAAAAAATGAGCCTTGCGAGCAGGTTTAATTCATTATCCCGCCAAGCGGCTCAGCTGCCACCAAGTTGCCAGCTTCGGGCATGGCCTCGATCGCTTTTAATACTTGAGGGTCAGTCTCTAACAACACCTGCACGCCGGCCTCGTTTGAATAATTAGCTGTCGCGAGTTCTTCACGCAGACGCAATTTTGCATAGTCGAGTTGAGAAGAAATATTCTCTGCACTCAATCCATTGGCTTTGTCAGACACGGTAAAGCTGCGGAATGCTTCAAACAGTTTGTCCGTAATACTAAATTCATTGGGCATGACCAATAATTTGAAGTTTTGCCTTTCTACTTTGTAGCTTTCGAACCCTGCTATCTTTCCGGCAACAAGCTGTCGGACAAAAAAGAAAGCGGCTTCATTGATGCGCCCGCGCAAAGGCGATGGCGTAGGCGTGTCGGCCTTTACATCCGGTTCGATGCCGCGTCCGCCAAAAAGAACTCGTCCGTTCGCGGTCGTGACGGGAACTCCGGCAGGTTTAGGTTTAACCTCTGAATCAGCAACGTCCGGCTGGTCCTCACCGTGCGTGTAGTAATCATAGATCGAACCGTTTGAATAATCCCGTTGCAGCGACCGTCCGAACGGTGTGTAGTATCTGGCCGTTGTTAGTGTTATGCCAGTGCCGTAAGGCAGTCGAAACACTCTCTGCACCAATCCCTTTCCAAAACTGTCACTGCCGACGATCACACCGCGATCGTAATCCTGGATCGCACCGGCGACAATCTCCGACGCGGACGCAGAACCACCGTTTATCATTACAACCAATGGAAAAATCTCAGGACTTCCGCCCGTCGCTTTCAGTTCGCGCTCCTTCTGGCCGCCGCCTCCCTTGCCGACCGAAACTACAATTTCTCCAGTAGGAATAAATTTGCTCACAACGCCGACCGCCTGCTCCAAAATGCCGCCAGGGTTGCCTCGGAGATCGAGGATGAGGCTTTTCATTCCTTTCTTCTTTAGGTCGGCGATTGCGAGCGATAATTCTTCGGAAGTAGTCTGCTGAAATCCGCCGGTCAGGCCCACATATCCGACAGAATTCGGCAGCATAAATGAGTTGCGGATCGACGGCAAAGGAACGCCGCCCCGTACGATCTCAAAATCCAACGGTGCCGAATTGCCGACACGCTCGATCTTAACTTTTACAGATGTTCCGCGCTCACCGCGAACATTCTTCGAAACTTCGCTGCTGCTCCAGTCCTTCGCATCCTTGCCCTCGACCGAGAAAAAACGGTCGCCGTAACGAATTCCGGCTTTGTCCGCAGGAGTGTTTGGTATAACCGACTGAACAAAAACGCCGCCGCGATGCTGAAGTATTGAAACGCCGATACCGTAAAATTGAGATGACTGCTCTTCGTCGAGCTTTCGCAATTCCTCACGCGAAAAGAACGACGAATGCGGATCGAGCGTCCACAACATACTCTGCATTGCACTGTCAGTGGCCTTTTCCTGATCGATCGAGCCGGCATAGCTCTCGTTGATCACATTGAGAGCTTCCTTATAATCAAATAAAAGCCTCTCCGGCGTAATTCCGCCATCAGCCGATGTTCGGGCAGGAAGCCTGCCAAAGAGTCCACCAGCTATCACGCCGATCATTACTAAAATCACCGAAAATAAAGCAAAGCGTCTGTTCATAATCTCAAAACATCCAAATTATTAATATACCACAAGGTTGACCTCGTAAGTGTTCAGTTCAATGGCTTTCTGACTTGGGGAAATTTACTTTTCGGCGACAAAAATTTACCATTAGGTTTTCGCGCCATGAAACCAGACGTATCTATTGTAATACCTGCATATAACGAGAGTGAACGCCTCGGGGAGCCGTTAAAAACGATCTTGGAGTTCGTCTCTACAAACGTTTTGAATGCCGAGGTTATTATCGTCGATGACGGATCATCGGATGACACCGCGAAAGTCGCCGAACACGTTTTTTCGGCGATGCCCGCGGTCCAGTCAAACGTTATCCGGTACGAGAAGAACCGTGGGAAAGGTTTCGCCGTCAAAACCGGCCTGCTCGCCGCAACAGCCGATGTCGCGTTGTTTTCGGACGCCGACCTTTCTACACCGATCACCGAAATGTCGAAACTCGTCGATCCGATCTTGAGTGGCGAATACGATGTAACTTTTGGCTCGCGTGCCCTCGACCGCAGCCTGATCGGCAACCATCAACCTTGGCGTCGCGAGCAAGGCGGCCGTGTGATGAACATGATCATCAAAACGATGTCGGGACTGCCATTCACAGATACGCAATGCGGATT
The DNA here is from genome assembly GCA_031376085.1 of Chloracidobacterium sp. Classification (GTDB taxonomy): domain Bacteria; phylum Acidobacteriota; class Blastocatellia; order Pyrinomonadales; family Pyrinomonadaceae; genus OLB17. The sequence goes on along the minus strand of JANMDA010000210.1, from coordinate 4,882 downwards.
TAAAGCCTTTAATCTGGTAAAGTTCCGTCCGCTGCTTGAGCTAATGAAGATCGACCGCTTCGGTTTCGATGTCGAATTTCTGTTCGTTGCGAATTATCACAAGCTTCGCCTAAAAGAGATAGCCGTCCGCTGGAACGATGTAGAGGGATCAAAAGTCAGCGTCTTCCGTGATACTCGACGCATGGTCAGTGAACTGGCCCAAATTCGAAGCAACGCTAAGAACGGCGTTTATGAGATGAAATAACTTCACTATTTTACTGCTTTGTGCTCTCTGTGCCTTCGTGGTGAAAACTTTGTATGCCCGCCAAATTAAACGTCAACATCGACCACGTTGCCACGATCCGCGAGGCCCGCAAGACCATCGAGCCGAGTGTTATTGAAGCGGCTCTGATCTGCGAACAAGCCGGAGCCGATGGCATAACGGTTCACCTTCGCGGCGATCGCCGCCATATTCAGGATCGGGATATTGATCAGCTTCGCAAAGTCGTTACCACTTATCTAAATGTCGAAATGGCTGCGACTGACGAAATGGTCGCCATCGCTGCCAGCATAAAACCAGACGCAGTGTCGCTCGTTCCCGAAAGTCCAAATGAGATCACAACCGAAGGCGGGCTGGACGTGATCGGCAATTTTGACAATGTAAAAACCGCGACAGAAAAGCTAAAAGCGGCAGGAATTTTCGTCAGCATCTTTATCGATCCCGATATCGAACAGATCAACGCCGCAAAACGTGCTGGAGCACAGCAGGTTGAACTCTGTACCGCCGAATACGCCGAACTATTTGTCGGAACGCAGGCTGCCAGCCTGCCGTTCGCTGACACGCAGGCTGGCAGCCTGCGTTCCGACGTAGCCGCTGAAATCTCCCGCATTACCGCCGCCGCCGTTCACGCTCAATCACTCGGCCTAAAAGTCGCCGCCGGCCACGGCCTCACCACAAGAAACATCGGTGCACTTGCAGCAATTCCCGAAATCACCGAATTCAACATCGGCCACCACATTATTTCGCGTTCCGTTTTTGTGGGCCTGGATCAGGCTGTGCGTGAAATGATCAATGCCTGTCAGAGCCGGGAGCCATAGCGACTGGGTTATCAATTTTCCATTGATCTTAGTTCAACCTTCCCGTCAGCGATGCTCACATACAGTTCGCCTTCGTTAAACATTATTCGCTCAAACGAAAGAGGTGAAACAGCACCCTCCGCACCAATCGCAGTAAACCTGAGATTCAGCAGCACACCATTCTCACCTATTGGCATTGCACCATAAACAACAACTCTCAAAAGTCCCGGCTCCGACGCATTCGTCACAACCGAAAGTCCGCGACTCGCTGTTTCTGTCAAATCGACTGGAACAGCCAAAGGTTGAATTACCGAAGGATCATACCTCAGATCGAACTCATAAGAGATCACGCCCTTATTAGCCACTTCTTGAGCATTTATCGGAACAACGACCTCTTTTTCAACAGGCACAGTCACATTCGGCAATTCTACCGCTATGCTTCTTTCCCGCCCACTGCCTCCTGCCAACTGCCCACTGCCTACTGATTCCGTCTCCGGCCCACCGCCTACCGCCAACTGCCTACTGCCAACTGATACCACCGGCCTTGCCCCACTCGGTATCCAGTTGCCGGAGACTTCGCCCATCAGCAGAGCGATGTAGTCCTGATCTGTGATGTCAGTGGTAACTGAAGAGTATGTTCTGTTTGCAGGAATAAATACCCAGCTTCCTGTCGAGCCTACTCCCGGAGGCGTATATGGCGGGCCGATGGTGAATTTTGCGATCTGTGCCGCATCGAACGACGTGATCAAGCCGTTGCCACTGGTATCGGCCACGATCAACTGGTTGCCGGTCAAAAGGACGCTTCCGGCGGCGTGCTGAGCTACCTTGGCTGCGTCGAACGAACTTATCGCACCATTCACCCCGCCAGTTTTGGTTGGCGTGACTGTGTAAGAACCCGATCCAAAACCGCTGAGTGAATAAGCGCCGTCTGGAAAACCGGTCAAAGTAGAGACCGGCACCGATCCCGAGCCGCTTATCAGAACATTCGAAACAAAACGCGGCGGCGGCGGATTCCCAAGCGCATTGGCATATGTAATAGTTCCGCTGATCGCAGGCGAACTCGTGGGCGTTGGCGTCGCGGTGTCTGTCGCCGTAATTGTAGATGTTGCCGTTGGAGTATTCGTCGGCGTTGCCGTTGACGCCAAGAGCAGGACGCCCCAGTCGGAATATCCGTTTCCGATCGTATTAGTGCCCGGAAAAATGACCTGGCCGCTGCCATCGGCATTCATCGTCCACAACCCGATAGTGCCTGAAGTGTTGCGAGCGAACACGACCTTTTGCCCGTCAGGGCTGAACGACGGATATTGGTCGTTGGGTACGCCAAAAGTAAGTTGTGTAATGCCGGAGCCATCCGTATTCATTGTATAGATGTGATAGCCCGTCTGGGTCAGGAGCGCAAAAATGATTTTCATTCCGTCGGGCGACCACTCGGGGAACTGGCCGGAGCCGAGATTTGTCCGACCAGTGCCGTCAACATTGACGACGGCCATACCAGTATTGATTTCAAATACGATCCTCGTACCGTCCGGCGACCATGCCGGCCTTTGATCGCTGATCGGAAGTTGATTGGTCAGCCGCGTAACATTCGAGCCATCGGCGTTCATTATGTAGATCGAGCTGATAAGGTTATCGCGGTTGCTTTGGAATGCGATCTTTGTGCCGTCGGGCGACCACGTAGGTTTTGAGTCGCTGTTGTTGACGCCGCCGTTCGTAAGCAGAGTGAGGCCCGTGCCGTCGGCGTTGACCACATATAGCCCGCGTCCCGGAGGAATGTCGCGGTCGCTTTTGAAAGCGATCTTGCTGCCGTCTGGCGACCACGCGGGTTCGATGTCGTTTGTTCCTGCGTCGATCACAAGCTGCCGGTTCGAGCCGTCGGGATCCATCTTCCAAATGTCGCCGCCGTTCGTATAGCAGATCTTGCCGTTAGAGACGGGCGGTGGAAGGGTAAAACTTGCGGCTTTGACGTTGCGTTGGTCGAAGCCGTCTTCGTCGCTTGTCCAGACAACGCGAACTCTGCCGTCGGGCAACACGGTAATGTCGTTGAGCTGTTCGGTGACGAGCGGCGTGTTGGTGATCTTATACAGCCGGTTGGTAGGAATGTCGTAAACGAAGATATCTGTCGTGTCGAAAAGCGTCGGCCGGCTCTCGAAGCAAATAACATTGCCCGCGATGCTCGGATTCGCTTCAAAGCCGCTTATCTGTAGCTGAGACTCAGTTCCGCCGCCGACTGGGAGCCAGTAAATATCGCTGTTGCCGGCCCTCAACGAGTCATAGACGACGAGCGTGCCATTGCTGTCGGGGTTTGCTTCCGGGTCGGTCGTGCCGGATGCGGTGCTGACGTTCCAAACCGCGCCCGTCCTCACCGCCTGCCAGATATCGCAGTTGCTCGACGAGGTAGCGCAGTGTTCCCATGTGACCACGCTGCCGTCTGGAGACACCGACGGGTTGGCGTCGTAAAACGTGTCGTTAGTGATCCGCGTCGAAGTCGAGGTAACGAGATCGTGGATCACGAGTTCGCCGTGGGCTTCGAGAGTGAAGTCCACGTACGCGACGGTATTGCCGCCGATGGCGGAGCCGATGCGGGTGACGCCGTTGGCGGCGTCGATCTCGATTGGGGCAGCAGCAGTCGAGGCGTCAAAGACCATTATTGCCGTCTTCACGCCGGTGACGACGCGCGAAAATACGATCTTGCTGCCGCTGATGTCCGAGAGCAGGTCGCGCGCAGAGATCCCCAATGGAATCGCTGCGTCAGTGTTGGTAGCAAAGCTGTAATAGCGAATCGAAAGGTCCGAAGTGTAAGCTGCCCATTCACCGCTGACGTGCGGATCATACTGGTCGCCGGCGCCATTGTTGACAGTGACAGACATGAGCGTCGGAGTGACGCCGTTAACCGGCACGATGGCCTGTGGAAGAGCGTTCGTGCCCACGCCTACGATCAATAGAACAAATGCCCTCAATATAAAGTTTTTCATGTTTTGATCCTTCCTGAAAATGGACCTCGCTTGACTTCGATGAAACGGAAGATTTATCCCGTTATTCACGCTCGTCAGAAAAACCTCGGCGGATCAGATGGAGACAAAGGAAGATTAGTCTGAAAACGTAAATTTGCAAATTAGCTTACTCTCGAAGCACCTTTTTTGCAAGCGAAATGTAATCGATAAGTCGGCTTCGTGTCAGCAGCTCACGGCGGCTTGCCGCATCGCGTCAAAATGATTTTTAGCCACGAACACACACGAATAAACACAAACAAAAGTAAATTCTTATTCGTGTCTTTTCGTGTTAATTCGTGGCTAATCTTTTATGTTTTTTCGGAAAACCACGTCAAATCGAGAAAACCATGTCATATCGGAAAAATTGTTATTTCAATTCCCACAGAAATTTGCTACGGTGATGCGGGAATTGCTGTATGGTGATTTGGGATCTTTGAAAACTTGTCCGTCAAACTGAAGTTTGTTGGACATGGATGGAACTTTTTTTCAAAAAACCGTGGCGCAGCTCCAAAATGCTGCCGCAACCTCAATGAAATGAATGGTTTATGCTGAGCCACTGGGTGCGGTACAAGAGTGGTATAAGCGATAAAAAAAGCGGTGGGACAGTGGGACAGTATGAATAAGTATGAAATACTCATACTTCTGGCACGACCCAAGACTTGTCGGCGTGATCAAACGATTACAGTTGTCGTAAGCTCATTATTTACATGAGTTACGAATTTTATCTTACATTGCTTATTTTTTTCAAAAAAACGTGGGACAGAGCCGAAATGCAGCTGTAACCACACTGTTTACAATGTTTAGACTGTCCCACTTCGGTGTGGGACAGCAGTGGG
>JANMDA010000313.1:0-6478 GCA_031376085.1 Chloracidobacterium sp. | reverse complement strand
AGCTCTGATACGCAAATTCCTGATTGCGTCAACTTATAGTAAAATAGCAAGAAATTAACAATAGCATCTCATAGTAGATTCGAAAAGTAATGAAAAATAAGTACCAGTTAACAGCTATAATATTCCTGACCTTTGCCATACTTTTTTCTATGTATCAGGAAACACCTGCTCAAAAGAAGCGGACCAAAAGCACAAAAATGCCTGTGGCTGAGCTGAAATCGGTTTCGCCGGAGATCGGTTACACGATCTCGATGCAAAAACCGTGGACACACATGCTTGAAGTCGAAATGCTTGTGAAATGGGCGCAAATGCCTGAAAAGATCGAGCTGAAAATGCCCGTTTGGACGCCGGGAAGCTACATGGTGCGCGAATACGCACGGCACCTGCAGGATTTTTCTGTGAAAGATGCGGGCGGAAACCAATTGCAATGGCGCAAAATAAATAAAAATACCTGGCAGGTCGACAGCAAAGCTGTAAATGAAATGCTCGTCTCGTATCGCGTCTATGCAAATGAACTCACCGTCAGGACCAACGAGCTCAACGACCAACATGCCTTTTGGAATAACGCCGCGACATTGCTCTTTATAAAAGACCAGCTAAAGGTGCGATCGACTGTAAAAGTGTCTCCGTATGGAAATTGGAAGATCGCGACGGGTTTACCGGTGGTTGCCGATTCGCCAAATACATTTGCTGCAGAGAACTATGATGTTCTTTACGATTCACCATTCGAGGTGAGCGATTTCAACGAGATCTCATTTGATGTCGAGGGCAAGAAACATCGCATAGTCATTACCGGAGAGGGAAATTACGACCTAAAAAAACTTGCGTCTGACACGGCAAAGATCGTCGAAGAAGGCTACAAGATCTTTGGCGAACTGCCTTACAACGATTACACCTTTATCATAAATCTTCGCGGCGGCGGCGGGCTGGAACATTTGAATTCAACCGCATTGCAGACCGATCGATTTTCCTTCCAGCCCGAAACAAGATACAAAGGATTTTTAGGCCTTGTTGCTCACGAGTATTTTCATAATTGGAACGTCAAACGCATTCGCCCCGATGCTCTCGGTCCGTTTGATTACGAAAACGAGAATTATACAAAGCTGCTCTGGGTCGCAGAGGGCGGAACGGCGTATTACGAGGGTCTTTTACTTCGCCGGGCAGGACTGGTTACCGACAAGGAGTTTTTGGAAGGCAAGGCCGAGCAGATCAAGTCGTTACAGGAGCGGCCCGGCAGATTTGAAACGAGTCTCGAAGAAGCAAGTTTTGACGCGTGGATCAAATATTACCGGCAGGACGAAAATGCCGTAAACAACCAGATCTCGTATTACGACAAAGGTGAAGTCGTAAATATGATGCTCGATATTACTATTCGCACTGCTTCCGGCGGCACGAAATCGTATGACGATGTGCTGCGATATTTATACACAGAATTTTTTAAGAAAGGAAAGAATTATACGCCGGAGGATTTTCAAAAAGCAGCGGAACTCGCAGCCGGAAAGAGTCTTGAAGACTTTTTTGCAAAATATATTCGCGGCACCGATGAAATAGATTATTCGGGAATCGTAAACGGCATCGGCCTACAGTTGTCAGCAAAGGAGTCGGGCAACGGAAAGCCTTATTTCGGGGCGGAACTGAATCAGAATAATGACCGTTTGACGATCAGGTCGATCGCTGCAAACACTCCTGCGTTTGAGCAGGGACTGAATACAGGCGATCAAATAATCGCCGTTGACGGCTATCGTGCCAGCCAAACGTTCCTGCAAAGCTATATCGGCGGGAAAAAACCAAATGACACAATAAAGCTCACCGTCTTCAGATTTGATAAGCTGCGCGAAATTACATTTACGCTCGGAAGCGACAGCAGAAAGGACTACGTTTTTTCGCCTGTGGCCGAGCCGACCGACGCACAGAAGAATCTTTATAAACAGTATCTAAATGCGGACCTCTAGTTTTATGGGTTTTTCCAAATTGCTTTTTGCGATCGCGCTGCTCGGCGCTTCACTGAGTTTCGGCTGTCAAAACAAGATGTTTCAGCCTGAGCTGGTTACGCCGCCTGCGATGAAGACCAGTCCGGCGGTGCGCCTGAATTACCGTTACGAACCCGACGTTAGCGCGCCATCAATCGAAAGCAACCGAGCGGAAGAAAGAAACGCAGAAGTTCAGGCGGACTTTGATAAGAACAGGCCCGCCGACGAGCTGCTTGAACGCACGATTGCTTCGCTCGACAACAAACATACTCTTGCCGTCTATCGAAACATCGCAGATGCAATGGCAGAGTATCGTTTGGACATGTATTCGCCGGATGGGAAGCTGCAAAAAAAGCTGACATCGGACACGATGGCGGTTCATTTTCCCGATACTATCGTGTGGTCGCCGGATTCAACGTCTGTGGCATTTGTTGCAATGACAAGGGCATTGCGGATCGACAACAGCGGCGTTATTGCGCCGTCGCCCGTCTCTACGGGTTCACTTCCTGTCGCGAACGGCAATTCCAACACTCTTGACGAAACCGAACCGGAAACAAACAAGTCTGCAACGCCCTCAGCACCGACACCGGCGGCTCCGACCGGCATTCTTACGTTTCGCACAGAACAAATCTACATTTGCGGTGCCGACGGCAGCGGGTTAAAGCCGGTAACGGAAAACGAAGGCTTGATCTATTTTTACTACGCGTGGTCGCCTGACAGTTCGATGCTTGCCGCCCTGGCGACGACGGCCCGTGAGTGGAAATATGCCGAGATCACCGCAGCCAGCAAAAGTGAAACAATGATCCCGCTTGGCCGCCTCCGGATAATTGAAAAAAATGGCCGCGAGCGGCGGCTTGATGACGGTGTAACTGCTGTGCATCCGGTTTGGGCGTCTGATTCGTCAAAGGTTTCGATTGCCTTTGACACGCAGATCCGCATTTACGATGCCAACGGCACAAATCCGACGCAAGCCGCGATACCGCTTCGCAACCAGCTTTTGATCTCGTCTCAGGCTTACGACCGCGACCAGCAGCGGCAAGCTCAAGCATCAAATTCCGACGCTAACGTGTCGACAAATACCGTCCAACCGGATCAACCGTTGTCGACCTTGCCCGACGAAAAACTGCTGGTTTCATATAATCCAATAGTCGAGCTTTTATGGCATGAGGACGCAGTACTTTATCTGAAAACAGCATATGTCAGACGGCCGATAAATGATCCGGTCGGTATAACGAGTTTTGCGCGATGGCATCGTCTGGCATTATCTGTACAGGCAGTTGCACCTGCAAAATAATTATGAAATTTGAAACAATAGCCGATATTTACTCGGCAAATGAAAATGCCCGAAAAAATTTGAACGCTGTTATTGACGGTATTTCTGACGAAGAAGCAGCCGTTTTGCCCGAAGGCGAAAAATGGACGATAGGGCAGATCGTCGAACATCTTTCGATGGTCGATTTTGGCATTTCGCGCATATGCGCGAAGTTGCTCGAAGGGGCGAAGGCTGCCGGAAAACCGTCTGACGGCACTGTCAATCTCTCGTCGGATTTTCGTGAAAAATTAGCTGCGGTTGGCAGCGTAAAAGTTGAGGCACCTGAACGCGTCCAGCCGACCGGCACTGTCTCGATCACCGAGGCGTTAGATAGAATGAAAGCAAATCGTCCTGCAATCGACGCGATGCGTTACGATCTTGAGAAATACGACCTCTCCGAACCAAAATTTCCGCATCCGTATTTCGGTGAGATCACCGCCGCTGAGTGGCTGATAGTTGCGGGTGGCCATGAGCAGCGTCACGCCGCACAGATCGAAAAAATACTTGTGAAGATCAGGAACTAAAGGGCCCCGGCTAAAGGAGGGGTGTTTAGCCGAGGCAAATGACTTCAAACCGCTTCGTCATAGCTTCCCGACCAATCCGTTACGTTTGAAGCCACTAGTAGGATGTAATTCCGCGCAGCGCGCGTTGCAAAAAATAGGCTGTCTGAACATCAAAATTCAGACAGCCTTTTTACTTAATGATTGCCGAGAATTACGGTTCGGCGATCATGTCAACATTAACTGCTTGATCTGCAACGCTGACAGTCAGCGGTGTAAATATAAAGCGCCGTGATGCGGCACTGATCGTATAGGTCTCTCCCAAGTGAAGCCCGCCGAAACGGTATGCGCCTAACTCGTTAGAGACGGCCGACAAAGTTTTACCGCTGGGATCGGTCAACGTAACGCGGGAATTAGCAATGCCCTCTCCATAAGCGCTGAGTAGATGCCCGCTGATCTCAACATCATTTGGCGAAGCGGCGGCGATCTTAATCTGTCCGTCAAACGGCAATGCACGCGGGCTGCCCTCGTTGAGCAACAAGCTTTCCCATCTAAGCGGAGAAACTGAGTTGGGTGCGCCGACAGCTGTGAATCTGAGATTGAGCAGAACTCCGTTGTCGTTGATCGGCATCGTTCCGTAAACGGCTACTCGCAGGCTTCCGGGTTTGCGTGCATTTGCCACTGCCGTAAGGCCGCGGCTGGCAGTGCCTGCGACATCGACAGGCTCCGCCTGCGGTTGGATCACCGTCGGATCGTATGTAAGTTCAAACTCATAAGCCACGATGTCCTTATCAAGAGCGCCTTGGATATCGACCGGAATCGTGATCTGCTTATCAGCCTCGACGACCATCTGCGGAACTTTAACGGCAACGGCCCGTTCAGTCCCGAATGCCGGACGGCCGCCGGGCAATGGAATCGGGTCGTTCCAGTTCGCCGTTACGTCACCCATCAGCAGTGCAGAGTAGTTCTCGTTCGACACATTAGCAAAGATGTTTGGATAAGTGTTGCTTACAGGATTGAAGACCCAGTTTCCTGTGCGTTCAGTCACACTGATCGGCGGAAGCATGGCCACATAACGCGCGATCATCACGGCGTCGAATGACGTAATGCCATTTTCACCGCTGACATCAGCCACTAGCTCCTGCGTCGCATTGAACGGGAACAATTGCACTACATATTGCGCGATCCTGGATGCGTCAAAAGCGGTTAATGCTCCGTTCACACCTCCTGCCTTGTTAGGTGTAATCGTATACGGACTGGCAGCAAAGCCGCCCATTGAATACGCTCCCATAGAATCGGTAACGGTCGAAACCGTCGTCGAGCCGACGGCGTTGAGTGTGACACCCGGCACAAATCTAGGAGCCGGCGGCGTCAGGATATTGCCGTAAGTGATCGTTCCTGACATCGTGCCCGAAATGACCCCGACGCGGCCGTTGTTGATGATGCCGCACGGCGGCCCTTCGTTATATTGGAATGTTGCTACATTCACCGGACTTGCAGCGCCCGGCAATCCGACGACGTTGAAGTTAAAATCGACCAATGATCCGCTGCCCGCAAACTGACTTCCTCCGAAGATCGAAACAACCAGATTGCCTGCAACCGGATTTGTCACATTAAGCGTCCGGCCGCCGCCATTCGAGCTGCCAACAGTACCCAACACAGCTCCATTTGGAGTTAGAACCGCCGGATCAAATGTCACTATGAAATCGGCCGAGATCGCTCCCATTCCAGTCACATCCGACGTATTTACCGGCACCGTAACCGAAACCGCAGTTAAAGATTCCTGAGTCGGTATCGTTACCGTCGCACAGATAGGTGTTGCTGTAGCGGTTGCCGTTGCAGTTGACGTCGGTGTAAACGTGGCAGTTGAAGTCGCTGTAGGTGTTGAAGTATTCGTCGCCGTTCGCGTCGGAGTGAACGTCGCCGTCGAAGTTGCCGTAGGCGTTGAAGTATTAGTCGCTGTAGCAGTCGGCGTGAACGTCGCCGTAGCTGTAGCTGTCGGAGTGAACGTCTCTGTAGCCGTAGCTGTCGGAGTAAATGTTTCAGTTGCTGTCGCCGTCGGCGTTGGGGTAAACGTCTCCGTAGCAGTCGCTGTTGGAGTGAATGTCTCCGTAGCAGTGGCCGATGGCGTAAACGTCTCCGTAGCTGTCGCTGTTGGCGTAAACGTCTCCGTAGCAGTCGCTGTTGGAGTGAATGTCTCCGTAGCAGTCGCCGTTGGAGTAAATGTCTCTGTCGAAGTTGCCGTTGGCGTAAACGTTTCTGTTGCTGTAGCCGTCGGAGTAAATGTTTCGGTTGCAGTCGGAGTTGGAGTAAATGTTTCCGTCGCGGTTGCCGTCGGTGTAGACGTTTCCGTAGCTGTTGCCGTCGGAGTAAACGTTTCCGTAGCTGTTGCAGTCGGGGTAAATGTTTCAGTTGCCGTGGCTGTCGGTGTAAACGTCTCGGTTGCAGTTGCCGTTGGAGTGAATGTCTCCGTAGCCGTTGCGGTCGGTGTAAACGTTTCGGTTGCAGTCGGAGTTGGAGTAAATGTTTCCGTCGCAGTCGGAGTTGGAGTTGGAGTGAATGTCTCCGTAGCCGTGGCCGTCGGCGTGGATGTCTCCGTAGCAGTCGGCGTGAACGTCGCCGTAGCTGTAGCTGTCGGAGTGAACGTCTCTGTAGCCGTAGCTGTCGGAGTAAATGTTTCAGTTGCTGTCGCCGTC
>JANMDA010000242.1:0-3545 GCA_031376085.1 Chloracidobacterium sp. | reverse complement strand
AAATCTCGTTGCGCCAGGTCGGCGCTCGTTCGGCGGCGATGACATTTAATCGAATAATTGACCGCGACATCGACGCCGCAAACCCGCGAACGGCAAATCGCGAACTTCCGGCCGGCAAACTTTCGATCCCGTTTGCGTGGGCTTTTCTATATGTCTCGATCGGCGTCTTCGAACTGGCTTCGTATTCGTTAAATTGGCTTACTTTCGCGCTGTCGCCTATCGCGTTGGTCTTTGTGCTCGGCTATTCGTATGCCAAGCGTTTTACTGCTTTTGCTCATTTATTGCTCGGCTCGGCTCTCGCCATATCGCCTTCAGCGGCGTGGATCGCCGTTCGCGGGGACCTTTTCGACGAAAAACCCATCCTGCTGTCGCTATTTGTGATGATCTGGACGGCCGGTTTCGACGTTCTTTATGCCTGTCAGGATTTTGAATACGACCGCAAACACGGCCTGCGGTCGATTCCGGCCCGTTTTGGCGTTAAAAATGCCCTTTGGATCGCTCGGCTGTTTCACTTTCAGGCTTTTATCGTGTTGATTTTATTGTACTTAGCAACCGGGATGTACTGGCTTGCCTTGACGGGCGTTATCGCGGCCGGTATCCTCTTCGTTTACCAGCATATTCTGGTCAAACCGAACGATCTGTCACGGATGAACGCCGCTTTTTTCACAACCAATGCGTTTGTGAGCGTCATCTTACTCGTGACTTTCGGCGGGGCTGTTTTTCTCGCAAAGTCGTAATTTATGCGCCCTCGTAAACGCAACATTGCATGTCTCGAATCTCTCTGGAGCGGCAAAACCGAGCTTCGGCTGAACGTCCTGCCTACGCTCGAACTGATCTCAAAGACCCAGGACGCGAAATTCAGCCACCTCACTTGCAACACCCGCGACGAGCTGCAATACAACCTAAATCTGCTCTGCAAACGCAATTACGGCATACTCTACTTCGCCTGTCACGGCTCGCCGGGCAAGATACATCTGCACCGCGACAAGATCTCGCTCACCGAGCTTGCGGGCATGATGAATCACCGTTTTACCAACTGGATCATCCATTTCGGCACATGCAGCACGCTGCGAAAACCGCGTGAGGTCGAGTATTTTGTCGAGCAGACCGGTGTCGCTCTCGCGACCGGATTCACCAAAGAGGTCGATTGGATCGAGTCCTCGGCCTTTGAGCTGCTGCTGTTCAAAACGCTTCACAACCTAAAAAGCCCAAAGGTCGTGTGCAAGCATTTACTCCACAAATATCCCGACCTTGCCGAAGCAACCGGCTTTAAATTCTTCCCGGAGATAGACTAAAAAAACTTAGGTATCAAGAGTTTTTGGTATTTGGAGATCGGTTCCTATCTTCTTATTCAACCTTTCAATAAAGTAAGCAGAAAGTAGCGGTGATTCTTTTTCGACATTCTGGTGGACGAAAAAATTCAGTTGCTGTAACCCCTGTTTTTTCCAATCAGAAATTCTGTCAACCCACTCATCCAACCTCTTACGGTCTGACGAGGGTTCATTCGCACCGACCCAGCGGACAAAAGCATTCGAGGTGGTCAGCCGCATGTGCATAAGGTCGCGGCGGCCGGCTGTATCAACGAGGACGTTTGTGATCTTGTTTTTTTCGAGCAGATCGTAAAGCTCTGATGAAACCGCCGGATCGTTATACCAATCCGTCTGCCTGAATTCGACGGCAAGCGGAATGTCGTATTGCCAGTTGGCGACAAATTCACGAACGCGGTCGAAATCCTTCGGCCCAAAATTATTGTGCATCTGCAAAAACGGCATTCCCAATTTTTTCTCCAAATGCGACATATTTGTAACGTTATTTTCGACCACTTGCTCGACATCTTTGAGCCTGCGAAAATGCGAGATCGTCTGCTCAAGCTTTGGGAAGAATTTAAAATTTTCCGGCGTCGTCGCATACCATTTTTCAAAAGTCGATGGCGCAAAAAGCCTATAAAACGTTGCATTTAGCTCGATACAGTTAAACTGTGTCGAGTAATAACCAAGCTCGTCCTTAACACCTTTCGGGTAAAAGCCTTTGAGATCGGTCTTGTTCCACTTGGCGCAGCCAACGTAGACATCGAGATCTTTTGCCTTCGACTTTTCAAGAACACGTTTTGTGTCCGCATGATCCGGCGGGATCGTAAAATCGATCTCTTCTGGATTTGGAACTTGTCCGAATTTCATATTAGATGTTATTGCTTGTGTCTATTTGGTAAAATCGTAACATAAAGCTATGTAGTTTTCATTGATCCAAAATGAAGGTTAAAGAGGTTATAAAGGTTATTGAGAAAGACGGTTGGTATCTGGTTAGAACGAGAGGCAGCCACCGCCAGTTTCATCATCCCATAAAAACTGGCACGGTTACGATCTCTGGTAAGGAAAGTATTGATATTCCGGTTGGCACATTAAACAGCGTTCTAAAACAGGCTGGCTTGAAGAAATAGTGAGGTCATTTATGCGTTACATGGTAGTCATTGAAAAAGGTGAGACAAGTTATGGAGCCTATGTTCCCGATTTGCCTGGCTGCGTAGCAGTCGGCGAGACTGAGGAAGAAGTGAAGCGGCTCATTCAGGAAGCGATCGGATTTCATCTTGAGGATCTTACCGAAGCGGGATCCACAATACCTGCTCCAATATCTAAAGGTGATTATGTCGAGGTTTTAGCAGCCTGAACAGAATTTTATGCAGTTTTCATTTGACCCGAATCTCAGAGACATCGCCGACAAGGTAGAGGACGGAGAGCGTTTGACCTTTGACGAAGGAATGTCGCTTTATGCGACCAACGACCTCAATGCGCTCGGTAAGCTAGCCGATCACATCCGACGCAAAAAGCACGGGCTGACGACGTATTACAACGTTAACCGCCATTTCAACCACACGAACATTTGCGTCGCAGACTGCAAATTCTGCGGCTTTTACAAGCGTGCGCGTCAGGAAGGTGCGTACACTCACTCCGTTGACGAAGGCATCCAGATCGCCCGCACCGCCGTTGCCGAAGGTGCGACCGAACTGCATATTGTCGGCGGGCTGAACAGCAAACTGCCGTTCCAGTACTACACCGACCTTTTCTCGTCGCTCAAACGTGAATTCCCGAAGCTGCATCTCAAAGCGCTGACGATGGTCGAGTTGGATTTTATGGCGCGGTTTTACAAAATGTCGGACGAGGATGTGATCGAAAAATTGCACACGGCCGGGATGGATTCGTGTCCCGGCGGTGGAGCTGAAATATTCGCGGAACCTACGAGAAGCAGGATCTGCGACCACAAATGCGATGCCGACCGTTGGCTTGAGTTAGCAGGCAAGGTCCACAAAGCAGGCCTCAAGACAAACGCCACGATGCTCTACGGCCACATCGAGTCCACCGAAGACCGCATCGACCACTTCATCAAACTCCGCGAGCAGCAGGACAAGACCGGCGGCTTCCAGTGCTTCATCCCGCTCGCCTTCTGGCCGAAAGAGACGGAGCTCGCGCACCTGCCGGGACCGTCGGGAATCGACAGCCTGCGGACGATCGCCGTGTCGCGGCTCATGCTCGACAACTTCGACCACATCA
>JANMDA010000239.1:0-3113 GCA_031376085.1 Chloracidobacterium sp. | reverse complement strand
GTCGAGGACTATTTTCATGTCGGCGCGTTCGAGAACCTTATCCAGCAGCGAAACTGGTCAAATTTTGAGCCGCGTTACGAGCAAAACACTAATAAAGCGCTCGATCTTCTCGATGAGTATGGAACGAAGGCAACGTTCTTCGTACTCGGATGGATCGCCGAGCAGAATCCTGGACTTATTCGCGAGATAGTCGCACGCGGTCACGAAGTTGCCAGCCGTGGTTATTATCATCGCAGCCTCAAGAATTTAACAGACGAAGAATTTCGCGAAGACCTGAGGCGAACGAACAAAGCGATCGAGGACGCATGCGGCCAAAAGGTGCTTGGGTATCGTGCGGCTGAAAAACTTTCCTTCGCAGATAACGATTGGATCCAAAATGTTTTGGCCGACGAGGGTTTCGCCTATGACGCCTCATTTCTGCCGAATGTAAAAGATGCGAAAACAAAACGTTTTGCACATCAGATCCACGCCGAAGGGAAAGCGATTTGGGAATTTCCGTATTCGACTCTTGATCTCGGCCTCGGCCTGCTTCCAATATCGGGCGGCAATTATTTTCGCCAGATACCATACACGCTGATGCGTCATGCCGTTCGAAACTGGACGCAGCGCCAGAATGAACCGTTTGTTTTTTATCTCCATGTCTGGGAACTCGACCCAGAGCAGCCGCGAATATCAGCCGCATCCAGCTACAATCAGATCCGCCATTACCGCAAGCTGGACAAGATGGAATGGATATTGAGAGAGAATCTTGAACTCTACAATTGCACGGGCATTGCCGACTCTCTCGGCCTTAAGGAAGAAGTTCAGTTCCAAGATCAAAAATCCAAGATCAAAGATCAAATTCTTACGGCCAAAAAATCCGCAATCCGCAATCCGCAATCCGCAATCTCCGTGGTGATTCCCTGCTACAACGAGGCCGAAGCTTTGCCCTATTTAGCAAACACACTACGCGCGGTCGAAACTGGCCTCGTCGAAAATGGTTATCAGCCGAATTTCATATTTGTCGATGATAAAAGCACCGATGGAACGCTCGATCTGCTGACCGAACTGTTTGGAAACAAAGAGAATGTAAAGATCCTGGAACACGAAACTAATCGCGGCGTCGCGGCCGGAATAATGACCGGCATTCGCTCCGCAAAAACTGAGATCGTGTGTTCGATGGATTGCGACTGCACATACGACCCGCACGAGCTGCTCAATATGCTGCCGCTGATGGCAAAAAATGTCGATATGGTGACGGCTTCGCCGTATCACAAGGATGGGGGCGTTCGAAATGTTCCGGGCTGGCGGCTTTTCCTTTCACGCGGCGCGTCATTTCTTTATCGACGCGTATTGCGTTCAAAACTTGATACATATACAAGCTGCTTCCGAGTCTATCGCCGAAGTTCGATGGTTGGAATGCAGTTGAATGAATCGGGCTTTCTCGGTGTAGCTGAAATGCTCGGCCGATTGGATCTGAGCGGCGGAAAGATCGTCGAGTTTCCGACTGTCCTGGCAGTTCGACTATTTGGTGCCTCGAAGATGAAAACGGCAAAAACCGTAGTCGGCCATATAAAATTGCTTTCCCGCCTCGCAAAAATACGTTGGAAATCCAGCGCGATTAAACCTATCTTAACGACAAAGAAACTCAACGTGGTTTCTGAGAATTCAACTGAACTTAATTAAAAAATTATGACACCTACAAAACAAGCGGAAAGGCTCATGATGCTGCCTTCCGATCAGGATGCGTCCGGACGGACGTTTGACGAAACAGAGATCGCGTATGTGACCGAAGCATTACGCTCCGGAACGCTGACGACGACAAAAGGAAAATTCGGCAAGCTGCTCGAACAGAAATTTGCCGAAAAATTTGGCGCGAAATACGCCTACGCCTGCACATCGGGCTCTGCGGCGATCCATATCGCGGTTGCCACAGTTAACCCAAATCCCGGCGACGAAATCATCACAACCTCGATTACTGACATGGGAGCCTTGACGCCGTTGATGTATCGCGGCGTTGTTCCCGTTTTTGCCGAAGTCGATCCGAAAACGCTCAATGTCACGGCCGAAACTATCAAGGCCAAGATCAGCGATCGCACAAAAGCGATCATCGTCACACACCTTTTCGGCAATCCGTGCGAAATGGAGCCGATCATGGAATTGGCACGCGAGCACAATCTGCCCGTGATCGAAGATTCGGCACAGACATTTCTCGCCAAGTGCGGTGATAAGTTTGCCGGCACTATAGGCGACATCGGCTGCTTCAGTCTTCAACAGGGCAAACACATGACAGTCGGTGAAGGCGGCATGGTCGTTACGAATGACGAAAAGCTGGCCCGTCATATGTTCCTTTACATCAACAAGGCATGGGGTTACGGCGATGCCAACGCGGATCACTATTTCATGGCGCTGAACTATCGCATCAGTGAACTTCAGGCCGCTGCCGCTCTTGGCCAGCTCGAAAAGCTCGAAGACTGTGTCGCCAATCGTCAGCGAACAGCTGCGATGTTAACGGATCTCCTTGACGGCATTGAAGGCATCGAGCTTCCTGTAATTGCTGACAATGCAACACATGTTTATTGGAAATATTGCTTGACCGTTGACGATACAAAGATCGAAGGCGGTTCCCCGGCTCTCGCAAACTTGCTCAAAGAAAAGAATATTTTCTCGGCACCGCGCTACATCGTGAAACCGGCGTTTATGTGCCAAGTTTTTCAGGAAAAGAACACGCTTGGCGACAGCCAGTTCCCGTTCAACCTTGCACGCGAAGGTGCGGTCGATTATGAAATGGAAAATTATCCGTTGACTGCGAAAGCATTGCATGACGTTCTGGTCCTGCCGTGGAATGAGAAATATACTGAAGAGCACGTTCGCTACATCGCGGAAAATGTTCGCATTGCCGCTTCTAAATTAAGGAAATGAACTGCACCACATAGGAACATAGAACACATAGATAAAAAATTCCTTCTATGTGATCTATGTCCCTATGTGGTTAATAATAATATGAACAAACTACGTTTTGGATTGGTCGGAGCCGGAGGCATCGCACAAGCTTATGCCCAGGCTTTTAATGAGAGTAAATGCTGCGAACTTGTGGCGATAGCCGATGTGCGGACCGAAGCTGCGTCGGCACT
>JANMDA010000230.1:0-7355 GCA_031376085.1 Chloracidobacterium sp. | reverse complement strand
AATTCGGTCGCTTTGGCGGTAGAACGGGGAAATTAAATCTACGGGCGGAAACGCGAGTGTAAACGAGCGTGCTAATTGCTGGTGGGCACGCTCGTTCACACTCGCGTTTCCGTCAAATATTCAAATAAAAATATGAGTGACATTATTGGAGTTATTGGTGCGGGCACGATGGGCAACGGCATTGCTCAAACGGCTGCAAGTGCAGGTTTGGACGTAGTTCTTTGCGACGTAAATATGGATTTCGTCGAACGCGGCTTGGCGAACATCGGCAAGAGCCTTGATCGTTTTGTAAAAAAGGAAACTATGACCGAGGATCAAAAAGATCAGATCCTTGGTCGAATAACGGGAACTGATAATCTTGCTGACGTAAAAGATTGCATGCTGATTGTCGAGGCGGCATCAGAAAATTTTGAGATCAAAAAATACATATTTGAGCAGCTCGATTCGCTCACGTCCCCCGAAGCGATCCTTTCTTCAAATACTTCCTCGATCTCGATAACAAAGATCGCCGCAACCACTCAACGACCAGACAAAGTTATCGGAATGCACTTTTTTAATCCCGTTCCATTAATGAAACTGGTCGAGGTCATTCGAGGAATCGCAACTTCGGACGAAACTTATGCAAAGGTGAAGGCTTTGTCGGAAAAACTGGGCAAGGTTCCGGTCGAATGTAACGATTATCCCGGCTTTGTATCAAATCGCGTCCTGATGCCGATGATAAATGAGGCAATTTTCGCCCTCCACGAAGGCGTTGCATCCAAAGAGTCGATAGACGAGATCATGAAACTTGGCATGAATCATCCAATGGGTCCACTCGCACTCGCAGACTTTATCGGCTTAGATGTTTGCCTGGCAATACTTAATGTATTACATGAAGGACTTGGTGATCCAAAATACCGTCCATGCCCGCTACTCAAAAAGTACGTCGACGCCAGCTGGCTCGGCCGCAAAAGCGGCAAGGGATTTTACGATTATAATTAGTTTTAACCACAGAGGACACAGAGAGCACAGAGCTAATGTATTTCTTAATCTCTGTGTCCTCTGTGTACTCTGTGGCTAATTTCTTGGTACACGATGCATAGGAACTTACGCTCATTTATTGATTCGCTTCGCCGGGAAAATGAGATCGTCGAGATCACGGCCGAGGTCGACCCCTATCTTGAGATAGCCGAGATACATCGTCGCGTCATTGAGAACCAAGGCAAAGCTTTGCTCTTTAAGAATGTAAAAGGCTCTGCATTTCCCGTCGTTACAAATCTATTCGGCACAAATAAGCGTATCGATCTGGCCTTCGGCAGGAAACCGCTGGAATTTGTCCGGCGGGCGGTTGAAGCGGCAGAGAATCTGTTGCCGCCCAAGTTGAATAAACTGTGGGAATATCGCGATCTTGCGTTTTCAGCACTGAAACTCGGAACGAAAAATACGCAGCAGGCCCCGGTTCTCGAAAGTAAACAGTCCACAGTAGATCTCGAGAAACTGCCCTTTTTACAACTCTGGCACGAGGACGGCGGGCATTTTAATACGCTGCCGCTTGTTTATACTGAGAGTCCGACGAATGGCAAACACAATCTGGGCATGTACCGGATGCAGCGATATGATGCGACAACAACCGGAATGCATTGGCAGATCGGCAAGGGCGGCGGCTTTCATTACTTTGAAGCCGAGCAGCAGAATAAAGCCTTGCCGGTAACGGTCTTTCTTGGCGGTACTCCGGCGATGATTTTGTCGGCTGTAGCTCCGCTGCCGGAAGGCGTGCCTGAATTGATGCTTGCGTCGCTGCTTGCAGACAGCAAGATCGAAACTACCGCAAATCCGCTCGGTGCAGATCGCCATCGACTTATCGCGGAGGCTGAATTTGCGATCTGCGGCCATGTTCCGCCGCAAGAACGCCGCCCCGAAGGCCCGTTTGGCGATCATTACGGTTATTATTCACTCGTCCATGATTACCCTGTCTTTCACGCGGATGCTGTCTTTCACCGCAAAGATGCGATCTTTCCCGCCACAGTCGTCGGCAAGCCGCGACAGGAAGATTTTTTTATCGGCGATTATTTGCAGGAACTGCTCTCGCCGTTGTTTCCGCTAGTGATGCCTGCGGTCCGCGACCTTTGGAGTTACGGCGAGACCGGTTTTCATTCGCTTGCGGCTGCAGTCGTTAAAGAACGGTATGGCCGAGAAGCTCTATCCGCCGGTTTCCGAATTCTTGGTGAAGGCCAGCTTACTTTGACCAAATTTCTCTTGCTGACCGACACGCCGCAAGACCTGCGCGATTTCAAATCTCTTTTCGAACATATTCTTGCACGCGTTGAATGGCATCGTGATCTGTTTATCTTTAGCCAGACGGCCTTCGACACGCTCGATTACGCAAGTGGAAAAATCAATCATGGCAGCAAAGCCATCCTGATGGGTTTGGGAGATGCAAAAAGGGAGCTAAAGCGTGAATTTAGCGGTGAGTTACCTATTGGTGTCCGCAGTGCGGAACCATTTTGTGGAGGCTGTCTCGTCGTTGCAGGCGTAGATTATGAAAGCGATCAGGAACTTGGTGACCGCATTGCAAAGTCGGGAAAGTTTGACGATTGGCAGGTTGTCGTTATTCACGACAATGTTGACTACGCACGATCAACCGAAAAATTCCTGTGGGCGACTTGGACGCGATTCAATCCGGCAACAGATATGTTTGCAAAAGAAGTGATGACAAAAAATAATCATATTGGCTACACCGCACCGATAGTCATCGACGCCCGAATGAAATCATGGTATCCCAAAGTGGTCGAGCCGCGTGAAGATATTGTAAAGCTGGTCGATGAACGCTGGGGTGAGTATTTCAGTTAGATCTTTCACCACAAACACCGAGTATACAAGTAATGAAAAAAAAGCTCATCTATGGCTTAGCAGCGATAAGTTTGGTGTCTCTGGGCTGTCTTGCATACGCATATTTTATCGAACCCAACCGCCTTGTTGTCACTTCCGAGACTCTAAAGATCAAAAACTGGAATCCAACATTCGACGGGTTAAAAATCGTCATGATCGGTGACGTTCATGGTGGATCGCATGGAGCAACGGAAGAAAAACTCCGGCAAGTTGTCGCAAAAATAAATGAGCAGCAGCCGGATGTCGTCGTTATGCTGGGCGATTATGTTTCGGAAAGAAGCGACGGCAGTCTCAAAATGCCGATCGAAACTATTGCCGATAGTTTGAAAGGAATTAAAGCAACCTACGGCGTATTTGTCGTCCTTGGAAATCACGACGGAGATTATGACGATGACCGAGTCGCCGCTGCCCTGAGCGGCGACGGCTACAAAGTCCTGCAAAACGAAGTTGCGGCTATTGAAAAGGACGGCGAACGGCTTCGAATATTCGGGATGAAGGACCACTTAAAATTAGCCGGCGGCTGGCTGCGGATCTCAGCGGATTCGAAACAATATTTGAGCACGACTGGCACAGGTGATCTTATTGTTCTGCAACACAGCCCCGATATTCTGCCCGTCGTCGCAGGCGAATTCTCGATCTCACCCGACTTGCGGTTAATTCTTGCCGCTCATACTCACGGCGGACAAGTGTGGCTGCCGGTGCTGGGTCGAATGGTGGTGCCGTCAGGTTTTGGCCAGAAATATGTCTACGGTCATATTTTCGACAAAGGCGTCGATATGTTTGTAACCAGCGGAGTTGGAACGAGCTTCCTGCCATTTAGATTCATGGTTCCACCTGAGATAGTTGCCCTCACGATCAGATCTGAATAAATTGTCAAATATCAAACGGCAGCTATCGCATCATTTTTTTGATTCGACCGAGATCACCGTCATTTTTAGCTGGCTTCAGATTCAATATTTTGCACATGAGGTTATAGACTTCGATGTTTTCAAACGGTTCCGAGACGTAACCTTTTTTGAATGCTTCACCGTGCGCAATAAATGTCGCCATCATCGATTGATACTTATTGTCATAACCGTGAGCACCGCGTAGGTGATCGAGATCGTCGAGGTCTTTTATCCAGTCGTCATACTTCTTATGATTTGAAGTGATCCAGCCTTCTTCACTTGAACAGATGATAGGTGCGATGCGGCGTCCTTCGTTGTAATGCAGACGAGCCGGAATGTTTTCTTTTTTCCAACACGTTGTGTGTGTAAGATTTTTGATCTTGTTAAATATTGCGTCAGTCTTACCTTTATTTGGAAAGATTTGAATTATCTCATTTGTCCACAATATTTTTTCAGCAAGTTCAAAATCAAAATAATCATCAAGAAATGTGGCATTACGAATATTAACGTTTGCCATGCCGTGATCTGAAACAATGATGACGTTTACATTTTTATTGATCTTTCGAGCCTTGAGGCCATCCATCAGCCGCTGAATGATTTTATCCGCTTCCCAAACGGCGTATTTTGTTTCTTCAGCATCAGGGCCAAACTCATGACCAACATCATCCGTTATCGAAAAATACATCGCGAGCATGGTCGGCCGCTTATCGACCGGCTGATCCAACCAGCCAAGCACCTTATCAACACGCATCGTGTTCGGCACCTTGCCGTTGTAATTGCGCCAGTATGTCGGATATGTATCTTCGATCTTCGCCTCGCTGCCGACAAAAAAATACGACGCCGAACGCTGCCCTTGCTTTTCCGCAGTCACCCAGATCGGCTCACCCCACCACCATTTCGGATCGCGGACCTTTTCTTCATCGTCCATTTTGAAAACCTGGCCAAAATCATAGACGTTGTTCTCGACGATGCCGTGATGTTCGGGATAAAGCCCGGTCGCGATCGTGTAGTGGTTTGGAAATGTCTTGGTGGGGAATGACGGTATCATCCACTTTGCCCGCACGCCGTTTTTTGCAAGTGCATTCAAAGTAGGCGGCTGATATTTGTCGAGATAATCATAACGAAACCCATCGA
Source organism: Chloracidobacterium sp. (assembly GCA_031376085.1). GTDB lineage: Bacteria > Acidobacteriota > Blastocatellia > Pyrinomonadales > Pyrinomonadaceae > OLB17. The sequence continues at coordinate 2,466 of JANMDA010000230.1, read as the reverse complement.
GCGAAATGAGAATGACCGTCGGCTTGAGATCTTTGATCTGTTTCTGAGCGACTACACTGCCTACCGCTGACAGCAGAAGTAAGAAGACAAAAAGCAGTGCTTTTGTGATTGAAGAATATCTCCGCATAGCAATATTATGACTTCGGCGCAATAAAGCGGACAAAACGCTGTCCGTTGAAATCACGGTCCGGATTTATTACCTCGTTAGGCAATCTCATCTCGTGATCAACCCAGGTTTCGTGCTCGGCAGGCATCGATATTTCGATAACTTCCGCGCCTCCTTCTGCATATAACACTCGATGGCGGATCTCTGGAGGTTGTATAACCCAATCACCAGCTTCGAGCCAGAAAGGTTCGCCTTGATCCTCATAGACGACTCTGATCCGGCCCTTGATACATCGGATCATCTGAAACTCAACCTTGTGATAATGAACGTAATCCGCCACTTCACCGTCAGTGATCAACCGAATGTGCGAAGCTATCACTTTACCGTCAAGCCTGTCAGGAATAAGATCGCGGTATTTCATTCCGGCCCGGCCTTTTATCCACTCCTCATTTGCGCAGGCCCGTGCGTGAGCAAGGGCGATATCCGGATCATTATCTTGAGTGTATCGCCCTTGCTCGTGCGCGGGCTCATGCACTTTAAGCCTCACACTCTCTCCGTCCTTCGACAACAACGCTTCACATGGAGCGTCCGCAGGCTTGATCATATCGAGCCGATAGCCTTGCTGTTTATATTGCTCGATAGCCTCGTCAAGATTGTCGCAGGTGATCGCGGCTGTCATTCAAATCCTGCCACAACTATTTCCGACTTGATCGAATTAGCGATGAAACACTGCTCATGCGCATGATGGTGAAGGTCGTTGAGTTGTTCCGTTGAAGGCTTATCACCGATCCAAACTATCTGCGGATCGAGCGTGATCTTTGATACCCATTGACTTCCGCTTTCTGTCGCGGCCATCTCACCGACAGCGTTGTCGGTATATGATTCGATGTTGAATCCAGCCTTTGCCGCGAGCCACAAAAAAGTAAGCATATGACACGACGCAGCCGACGCAACCAAAGCCTCTTCCGGATCAACCGCCGCCTCAACCGAAAACGGAACCCGCACCGCATGAGGCGAAGAAGACGCCGGCACAGTCACTCCGCCGTCAAACGACCACTCATGCCCGCGTGTGTATTGATTCTTAACGAACGATTCCGGTGAATCGCACTTCCATAAAATTATTGCCGTGTAGTTTGCCATATTCTTATTTGTCTGTCTGGGGACTCGTCGTCGAAAACCACCATTCGCCGACGGAATGTTAATGAAATTAAGCTTAAACTCTTTTCTATCAAGCCTTGATTCTTGCAAGACCGCATGTTTGTACTTACTATTGCCGAGCATAAATTCCCGTACCCGTTTTCGAGTATTATCAGGAATTCGCGCTCCCAAAATTATTTCCACGACAGCGTCTGGCGGAAAAGGGAATAGATGGACCTTTTCACCCTGATGTATAAATACCTCTTCAGCCATTTGCATAGGCAGGATCATTCTCCACTCATCCTCATAGGCCCACTCGATGCTCTTTGTGAGTAGAATCCTTGAGAAATCATCATCTTCACCAAACCTGACAGTAGGTCTTTCTTGTTCATAACTTACCTTTCGCAAATGTCGAAAATCATCTGAAGGATTTAGTTTCTTATTAAAAAATTCATGGTCACTGTTAAATCCTATGACCATGCCTTTATGTTGTTGTGCATAATGCGCCCACATTAATAGATTGTTTTTCTTTTCGGTTAAGGACAATACAACTGCATTTTGATCTAAACCCTGATAAAACCCTCTACCGATTTGGTCGGTAATTTGATCAAGTACAACAGGAGCAAATTCAACAGTTAGCGGGGCAATGATATCTGAGAATGTTCTCAGGAAATCCATATTGACAGCAATTGGTCCAATCTCTTCCTGTACCTTCGGAAGTGCGTCTTCAAACAGGGAAACAAGGGTTTCACCTGCATTTTTTGCCGTTAGCTGTTGCTTGACTTTGGGATCCAGTGCAAGGGATTCATAAAACGCCTGCATCTCAAATGGATCATTTAAAATGGATGGTTGAGTAAACTTAATGAGATTGTCGCAAAGGACTTTTTCCCAATAGTCAGAAGAGATATATTTGTATAAAATCACGATCTTTTGTACTAACAGCCTTCAATCTATTTCGATTTCATCAGGTTGAATATAAACGATCTTTCCATCCTTCTCGACTACCATTGGAACTCCGGCTTCTTTATGCTTTCGTCGAACCTCTTTCATCGCTTCTTTTATTGCTTGCTCAGTACGTTCTCTTGACTCAGGACTAAAGAAATCAAATTTCTTCTTGCCTAAAACGTATATCGCAGTTATATCGAAATCTTCGTCATCGAGAATGCTTTCGATTTCCTCATCCGTCCAAATCATATTAAGGCCTTAATCTATACAACATTCTC
>JANMDA010000200.1:0-14002 GCA_031376085.1 Chloracidobacterium sp. | reverse complement strand
CGGCTATGCGAACTTTAATCAGATTGTTTTATCTTACGCTCCCATTTGCAGCGTTAATTTTGGCAATACTTATTAATCAGGTTGATAGGTACTTCGATAGGAAAGACAAGCGCGGCTCTAATTGATATGCAGTTTCTCGAACTCTTGAAAGAAAAGATCATCGTCTTTGACGGTGCGATGGGCGTGTCTTTGCAGGTGGCGAACCTGTCTATTGACGATTGGGGCGGGCCGAACTTTGAGAACTGCTCGGAAAATCTGCTTTACACACGACCCGATGTGGTCGAGCGCGTGCATACGAGTTTTCTCGATATTGGCTGCGATGTGATTGAGACGAACAGCTTTGGCGGCAGTGAAGTCGTGCTGACTGAATTCGGTATCGTGGACAAAACATACGACGTAAACAAGAAAGCTGCCGAGCTTGCCAAGCGACTCACGAACGACTATTCGACACACGACCGTCCGCGTTTTGTTGCGGGTTCGATCGGGCCGGGTACAAAGCTGCCGACGCTGGGACATATAACTTACCGCGATCTGAAGGACGCTTATGTCGAACAGGTTCGCGGGCTTGTCGATGGCGGTTCTGACGTGCTTATCGTTGAGACATGTCAGGACCTGCTTCAAACTAAAGCGGCGCTCGCGGCGATCTTCGAGCATTTTGAAAAGACAAAGATGCGAATACCGGTAATCGCACAGGTGACTATCGAAGTTTTCGGCACGATGCTCAACGGTACTGAGATCGGAGCCGCTTTGACTGCGCTTGAGCCTTTTCCAATCGATGTTATCGGCATGAACTGCGGCACCGGGCCGAAGCACATGACGGACAGCTTCCGCTGGCTGGCTAAAAATTCGCCGTTACCGGTCTCTATTCTGCCAAACGCTGGTTTGCCCGAGGTGAAAGACGGCCAACAGCATTACGATGAAACGCCGGAAAGTTTTGCCGCTCAAGTCGAGCATTTTGCAAAGGATTTCGGTGCTAACATCGTCGGAGGCTGCTGCGGCACGACACCGGAACATATCAAGCTGTTGGTAGAGCGTTTAGGCAGCCTTTCTCCAAAACAGCGTAATGCAAAACTTGCCCCGTCGGCCTCGTCGATTTACTTTCAGCAGCCATACACGCAAGACGCTTCCTTCCTGATAGTTGGCGAGCGCGTTAATGCTTCTGGTTCAAAGAAGATGCGCGATCTGCTCGACGCCGAGGATTGGGACGGCCTCGTTAATCTTGCCAAATCGCAGGAAAAAGAGGGCGCCCATATTCTCGATGTGAACGTCGATTTTGTCGGCCGTGACGGTGTTGCCGATATGCACTCACTAGCGGCGAGACTGGCGACGAGTGTGAAGATACCGCTGATGTTCGACTCGACCGAGTGGGAAAAGATGGAAGCGGGCCTCGAACACGCGGGTGGCAAATCGATCCTCAACTCGACGAATTACGAAGACGGCGAGCCGCGATTTCTTAAAGTTTTGACTCTGGCAAAAGAATACGGAGCGAGTGTCGTGATCGGCCTTATTGACGAGGAAGGCATGGCCCGATCGTTCGATGACAAGATCAGGATCGCCCGCCGTGCGTACAAACACGCGACCGAGTTTGGCCTGTCCGGACACGATATCTTCTTCGACCCACTCGCGCTGCCGATCTCGACCGGTATCGAGGAGGACCGAAAAAATGCGGTCGAAACGATAAATGCGATCAAACAGATCCATGAAGAACTGCCGGAAGCCAACATCATTCTCGGTGTTTCGAATATTTCGTTTGGCCTGAATCCTGCGGCCCGCGTTGTTCTCAATTCGGTGTTTCTTCACGATTGTGTCGAGGCTGGCATGAATTCGGCCATCGTCAACGCATCAAAGATCTTGCCGCTCATGCGCTTCAGCGAACATGAGATCGATACTGCCCGCGACCTGATCTACGACCGTCGAAAATTTGATGGCGATATTTGTACGTACGACCCGCTCGGTGAGTTTTCGACGATGTTCGAAGGCAAGTCAGCGCAGTCGATCAAGCCGGACATCTCAAATCTGCCGATCGAAGAGAAGCTGAAACATCACATCATCGACGGTGAACGCATCGGGCTGGAAGATTCACTAAAAGTAGCTCTCGAAAAATATCCACCGCTCGAGATCATCAACGATATTCTGCTCGACGGCATGAAAACGGTCGGCGAACTTTTTGGCAGCGGTCAGATGCAGTTGCCGTTCGTGCTACAGTCGGCCGAGTCGATGAAGGCCGCCGTCAAGTTTCTCGAACCATTTATGGAAAAGGTCGAGGGTTCGAACAAGGGCGTTCTTGTGCTTGCGACTGTCAAAGGTGACGTTCATGACATCGGCAAAAATCTCGTCGATATTATCCTCACAAACAACGGATACAAGGTCGTAAATCTCGGCATCAAACAGCCTATCGACGACATCCTGCGAGCGGCTGAAGAGTCTAAATGCGACGCCATCGGAATGAGCGGCCTGCTCGTCAAATCGACGCTCATAATGCGCGACAATCTCGAACTGATGAACGAGCGCGGCATCAATGTGCCTGTAATTCTAGGTGGTGCGGCATTAAATCGGCGTTATGTCGATAATGACTTGGTTCCGCTCTATAAAGGTGAGCTTTTTTATGCCCGCGACGCCTTCGACGGTCTTCATGCGATGGATAAATTGACGGCAAATAACGACGATGCAGCTCCTCGGATTAACGATCTGTCGCCTCGGATTAACGATACGACTCCTCGCACTAACGATATGTTGGCTGACGAAGACCTCGTTGGCGAAGACGCAAAGCTTGGCGTTGAAGCGGCAAGAGTTTCGCTACGGGCGAAGGGCGATACAACTCACACGACCCGTTCCGACACATCTGTGCTTGACGTTGTGCCAAAAGCACCGTTTTACGGATCAAAGGTCGTTGAGATCAAAGACCTGACTAAGGTTTTCGATTTTATTAATGAAACGGCATTGTTCAAAGGTCAGTGGCAATACAAGCAGGGCAAAAGATCAGCTGAAGAATATCAATCGATTCTCGACGAAACGGTCTATCCGAAATTTGCCGAGATCAAAGCGAACGCAATACGCGAAAAGCTGCTCGAAGCAAAACTCGTCTATGGATATTTTCCGTGTCAGTCCAGCGGCAACGACCTGATAATTTATCAGGACGATGAGAAATCCGAACGGATGAGATTTACATTTCCGCGTCAGCCAGTCGAGCAGCGTGGCGGCAAAAATCTTTGCCTTGCGGACTATTTTGCATCTTTTGAGTCAGGCAAGATCGATGTTGTCGCATTTGATCTCGTTACAATGGGACGAAAGGCGAGCGAACATTCGGCAAAGCTTTTTGCAGCTGACAATTACACCGAATATCTGCTGTTTCATGGCCTTTCGGTTGAGTCTGCCGAGGCCCTTGCCGAAATGTGGCACAGACGCATTAGGGAAGAACTTGGTATAGCAGGAAACGACGCGCCTGAACTCACAAAATTGTTTCATCAGGGTTATCAAGGCTCACGTTACAGCTTTGGCTATCCTGCTTGCCCTAATATTGAGGATCAAACCAAGCTATTTGAGCTGCTTGATCCCAGCCGAATAGGCGTCGAACTCACAGACGAATTTATGCTCGATCCTGAACAATCAACTTCTGCTATTGTCCTTCATCACGCGGACGCGAAATATTTCAACGTCGAGTAGGTTTTGACTCTCTTGCCAGACAAAAAGAGCCGGTGGAAGTTTACTTCCACCGGCTTATTTATTTTCGTGAATGCTGCGTTAATTATGGAATGTATCTCTTCGGAATCGGAATATCCGTTGGCAGGCCATAATTAAATGCGGCAAAGCTCGAACTCGACAGATCAATATACCAAATACCGTTACGATAGACAGCGACGTCAGCCTCTGAGTCACCATCATAATCTGCAGGAACCGGAATATCACCATTCAGGCCGAAATTCACTGCGGCAAATCCGTCCGTACTCAACAACCCGTACCAGAAACCTGTTGAAGGACGGAAAACAGCTATATCATCCTTATGATCGCCATCGAAGTCGGACGGAACCGGCATGTCGGTGGATATCCCGAACTGCACCGCGTCGAAGTTTTGCGCCGGAATGCCGGTTGGCTTGGCGATATACCATGTCCCGGTTGAAGGACGGAACACGGTCAGGTTCGATTTGCCGTCGCCTTCGTAATCCATATACATGGGAACGTCGCTTCCTGCTCCAAAGGCCAGAGCCTGCGATCCGCCGCCGCTCTGCAAGATGTACCAGAAGCCTGTCGATGGGCGATAAACGGTGATGTCGGTCTTGGCGTCGCCGTTGTAGTCGCCCGATAAAGGCACATCCGTTGACAGCCCCCAGTACTGATATGTAACCGTATTATTTGAACTGTTAAGGATGAAATAATCGGGATTCTGGCCGGTTGGATCGCCGCGGAATACGGCAATGTCGGTCTTGCCGTCGCCGTCATAATCGCCCGGCATGGGAATATCGCCGCTCAATCCAAAATTAATTCCTATTAATCCGGCATTCGAGCGGTTGAGATACCAGTTGCCCTCAGACGGTCGGAATACCGAAAGATCGGATTTGCCGTCACCGTCAAAGTCGGCACGAACTGCAGGACATGTCGGCAGGATTTGACCGCGAATTTCGCCACCAGGGAAATTTATAGAGTGAACATTAAAGTAGAACAAGCCAGCACGAAGCTGGGCAACCTGTGTAGGATTAATCGAAAATGACTGCGTCGAAATGGCTCCGGTCGTAGACGCCGGAACGTTTGCCATCGGGAATATGACGGGACCGTTGACTCCCGCAACTGCCGGGCCATGGATGTGAGCCATAGAAGCATTACTCGACAAACCGGTCCAACTGAGAGTCACTGTGATTGTCGAGTGATCCCTGCTGAGAGTTACTGTTCCAATACCTGTAGCAGTTGAACTGTTCGGCGGTACCTCTTGAGCAGATGTCAAGGCGGTGGCCGTGACGCAGCTCGGCGTTGACGTTGGCGAACCAGTAGGTGTATTCGTCGGCGTACTTGTCGACGTAGAAGTCGGCGAGTTAGCGATGGTTGCGGTAGCCGTCGGCGTGTTTGTGCGCGTTGCTGTCGCAGTTGCTGTTGACGTCGGCGAGTTAGCGACGGTCGAGGTTGCAGTCGGTGTCCCACCGACACAAGGTACAGCGGCGGTTGCCGTGTTTCGGGGAACCGGTGCTGTTATGACGTCGAAGTCGTTGTTGTTGTTGTTTGTGTCCTGGCAGCCGTTTTGTTTGCGGACGCCGCCCTGAGATGATGTGAGTGCGGCTCCGTTGTTTACAGATGTTCCGCCTTCGCCGTTGCCGACCGTTCCGTTTCCGGCTGCTCCGTATGCGGCCCAATCGACGATGAACGACAATTGTGTCGCATCGCACGGCGTTGCCGCCGCTCCGCAGGTGTTGATCGCAAGTGCGGCAGTCACTAGGGCTACTTTGCCGTTGGTTCCCGACATGTTCAGGTTTGGAGTCGTCGCATCGGGCGTTACAGGCAATGCAGCACCTGCTGTTCCTGCCGGTCCGAGCTGGACGAGATAATATTGTCCCGGATTAAGGCTCACATCGGGGAGTGCGAATGCATTTCCCGCCGTGCTTGCAAAGTTGCCCGTCGCCGAACCGTAATACAGCGACAAGCCGTTGAGTGATCTTGCACTGCTGCTGACGTTTTTGATCTCGACGTAATCGTTGAGGTATGTTCCCGTCGCTCCGCCGCCGCCGCCGTCAAACTGGCTTATGACCAGAGTAGATCCCTGTGCGGGGCTTGGGCTTGCCGTCGGAGTTGACGTCGCAGTTGGTGTCGAGGTTGCTGTGTTCGTCGGCGAAGGTGAGCCGGTCGAGGTTGCCGTGTTCGTCGCCGTCGGACCGCCGTTGCAGAGTGCCGCTGCCGTTGCCGCGTTTCGTGGAACAGGTGCCGTTATTATGTCGAAGTCGGTGTTGTTGTTGTCCGTGTCTGTGCAGCCGCCGTTTTTTCGAACATTGCCCTGGACTGACGTAAGAGATGCTCCGGCATTTGTCGATGCACCGCCTTCGGCATTATTCGCCGTTCCCCAGGCGACAAGATCGATAATGGCCGCATTGGGCAGCGTGCACGGCGTCGCTGTCGCACCGCATGTGTTTGGCAGCAATGCGGCGGTCACCAGTGCAACCTTTCCATTAGTTCCCGACATGCTGAGATTGGTCGTCATCTCATCTGGTGTGACGGGCAAGGCAGCACCGACCGTTCCGGCGTTTGATAACTGAATAAGGTAATAGTGTCCGGGCTGGACGGTTCCGCCCGTGAGCGCATATGCATTGGACGCCGTGCTCGCAAACTGTCCCGTCGCCGAGCCGTACATCAATGACAAACCTGCCAGCGACTGTGGACTCGATGAAATGTTTTTTAATTCTACATAGTCGTTGAGATATGTTCCGGTGGTTCCGCCGCCGCCGCCGTATGCCTGGCTGATAACCAATGTCGTCGAAGCTGCTGTGCGAGCGGCTGTATCGCTATTCACTTGAACCGCTTCGGCTTCGCTTCCTACGCCAAAGAACCCTTTTACCGATTCCATAAACGAGACATGTGCCGCACTTGTCCCGGCAACTATCAGTGTTAAAAATGCTGCGCCGATCACTGCTGCTGTTGCTGATCTCGTCACTGCTATACGCCACGGCCTTTGACTTCTGTACATATTCTTCTGCTCCCTCAACTTTTTATTTGCAAATCTTTTTCATCGCCCGCCTTTCGCCTCAACCTTACCGGCGATCCGCTTTTTCCCAGGCTTGGCTCTCAAAGAATTCCTGTCTGTTTCCTCGAATTATATGCTAATTTATTGCGTTTTCAAAATTAACTTTGCATCACATATGGCACAGTCGCAATAATTAGCAAAAAAGGACGGGCAAAACCTGCCCGTCCCTTTCTATGCCCGCCTGCGGCGGGGCTAAATATGGGCCGATGCTATTCTTGCGGATCGGCAACGAAATCGGCATCGACAATGTTGTCAACGAGGCTGACCACTCTGCTCGGTGTGCTGAACGTGTAACGTTGCGAATTAACCGTAACGATATACGTTTCGCCCGCCCGAAGGTCCGCGAAAGTGTAATATCCGAACGATCCGGTCGATACGATGAGCGGTTCACTAAGCGAATTGCCCGTGACAACGATCTTCGCATTGCGTATGCCCTGTCCGTTCGCGGTGGTTACACGTCCCGAAAGGTTCAGGCCGGCCGCGGTGTTCTGAATGAACTGAAGCGACCAACCACCATTCACGCAGCCTGTAATTTGCGTTGGTTGCGACAATAAGCCCGCGTCGTCACGCAAATAAAGGCTCCACACGCCGTTCGAATTTGTGCCGCCAAAGTTGCCAAACAGCGTCTGAGTTGTAGAGCCGCCGACCACGCTGCCGGGTTCGTTGTAAGGTCCCACCGGGGCCGGAGCGAAGAAGTTCGCCTGTCCGGGCTCCCATGAAGTCGGCTCAAATGTGCCAGTCGTTAACGGAGCCGAATCAGGCAGCACCTGTCCGGCGTTATCGTCGAAGGTCAGGTTAACACCAGGTGTCGCTTGCGGCAATGCTCCGCCGGCATCAGACATCAGTATGAACTTCTGTCCTGTTGGGCCAACCAGCAGGAAGTCCATGTTGTCCGGTAGCTGATGCACAACGTTAAATAACCTAACACGTACCGTATTGATCTGGCTGGGCCCGCCGGCCACCGTAATGGTCGAAGGATATAGATCTGCCGGCGATCCGAGAGTTGTGCAGATCGGAGCAGTATTGGCAAATGTCTGCCCGACAGGCGTTCCGGTAGGGGTTGCAGTCGGTGTATTCGTAGCTGTTGCAGTAGGCGTAGGTGTTCCGGCAGGGATGAATACTGAGAGATCACCGACAAACGTTCCGGCAGGAAATGCTCCAATGAGGGTTTCTGCTCCCGTCGTTACGTTGCGGGTGAATAGGCTCACTGCTGTACCCGTCGCCGCGTCATCATGAGATACATACATCGTTGATGTAGCACCGCTGATGTCAATTCCCATCACCGGGTTAAACGTCAGGAAGCCAGCCGGTGTATTTATCGTGAACATCAACCCGCCATTCGGACTCGGTGTGCCATTCAGGCCCCCGATCGTGATCAGCGCGTCGTTATTGAAATCCCAACCATACAATGTCGTCTGCGTTGCTCCTGCGAAATTGTTCGAGTAAGCTCCGCCGATAATGTTGAAGTTGGTCTGTCCAAATCGTGGGCTCGATGCATCGAACGCCAGCGCCGTATCCTGCAAGACCAGAGCTCCGGTGTCCGGATTAGCACGGAAGTTGTTGTTGCCAACGGTTCCGTCGCCCGCCGTTACGATCCGTATACGATCGGCCACAGGGTTGAAGTCCATTTCGACAAACGTGAAGGCGTTAGTGCCCAGCGTCAATCCCGATCCGACCGGGGTGCAGGCAGCCGTCGTCAGATTTATAGTGTAAATCTGTGCGGCCGCTCCCGTCGCGTCGGTGCTTAAGCCATACAATTGGCCGTTTGCAGGACGAAAATCGATGCTGCGCATTTTGTGTCCCGAAACAAGGCCTGTGAAAGGCCCAATCGTCGTCACCGTTCCCGGCGTCGCACTATTGAACCTGACCAAATTGACCCCATCACTGCCGGTAGCCGAGCCGCTTAAGGCGGTTACGGTCATTCCGTAGATCAACTCGCCGCTGCCGCCCGGGGTTGCCGTCGCAGTGGCTGTTGCAGTTGCAGTTGCCGTTCTGGTCGCGGTTGCGGTTGCCGTCGGAGTATTAGTTGAAGTATTAGTCGCTCCGCTCGTCGGCGTATTTGTCGGTGTGCCGCTTGGGCCGGAGCAAGCTCCGGTTATTGCGAGAGTGTCGATCCACCATCCGGGAGCACTTGCGGCCTCATCGGTACCCATACGGAATCGAAGCTTGATAGTCTGGCCGGCTACATTTGGACCGAGGTTCACAACCGTGTTGATGTAACCTCCTGATTGGCCGGACCACGCCATGCGGCCAGCCAAAGGATTGCCCGCGGGTGGCGATCCGTTATAGATCATTCCCGTATAGCCGCCTGATACAAAGCTGCCGCCAACGGTCGCATTGGTTACGTCGGTAAATACTCCGGCATTGATGTTTGGTGAAGAGATTTCCAAAACGCCGCCATCCCAGAATGTCGTGGCGTCAAACTCGGTGTCGAATTTGTTGCGGAAACTCAACTGAGCCGTGGTCGAATTGATCGGAATGCCCGGGCTGTCCAGGAATTTATCGCTGATGGTGTCCGCATCATCGATAAATGCAGCATTTGGAGCACCGTCAGGAGTGTTGGTCGTTGTCGTCCATAGGATCGGTGCCGGTGAAGGGCCGGGGACAACATTTGTCGCAACCCAGCCAGCAGGCAATGCCGGAGCAACTACGCCATCCCAGTTTTGTGCAAATGGCGGAGGGCATGTTGCCGTTGGAGTTGCCGTAGCGGTAGCTGAAGGCGATCCCGTCGATGTCGCGGTCGCAGTCGGCGTCGCTCCTCCGGCGGTGATCGTGAAGTTGGTGTCGGAAATATCAAAAAAGATATTGCCGACTGCTTCGACCTTAATTCGGGCCGTCGTCGAAGGCGTATTTGGAATTAATAAGTTTTCAGAGCCGTCGTTAGCAGTGCTTGCGGAAAGGACGGTCGGGAAAGTGTTTCCGCCGTCGGTTGAGATTGAAACCTTTACATTTGCCGCATTAACAGGTGCCGCATTCGTATTGTTGACGTTCCAGGTTATCGTCTGAAATGTGTTGCCTGCATACGAAACATTTGTATTTGGCGAGGTTAGGGCAAACGGGCCGCTGTTTCCGTCGACTACAACAAATGCGGTTGCGGTATTGATACCGCCGGTTCCCGCATGATTGTCGCGAGCGACGACCTGAAATGTCATCGTGCGTGTGATAGCCGGAAGAATTTCGCCGGTGAGGAATCCTCCTGTTGTTGGCGGCGGCACATTCGCGTTATTCAAGATGTTTGTCAATCTTGGGAAAGTGCGCGTTCCGCTCGTTGTCGGCAGGAAAGGCCTAAAGATCGGTTTGGCGATTCCGTCCGAATCGGTGTTCGGCACCGCGGCTGTTCCGGCCCCCAGGTCGTATTCTTCCCAGTCGAATGTGATCGCATCTCCCGCATTCACATCCGATGCTGTTGCCGTCAAAGCAAACGGCGTAAGTTTTGGAATATTGAAACTTCCGGGCCCTGTCACCGTCGGCGGAGTGTTGCCTGACGCTGTGGTGACTGCACAAGTGTTGCCCTGACCGGTTTGGCTGTATGCAGTAATAACCTCTAGGCTCTTGACATGAAATGTGTCGATACTGTGTGCAGCAAGATCCTGGTTGCCGCAAATACCGGCATATGCCATGATCGTGATTCCACTGCCCGGCTCGTAAGCTGATGCACCGGATCGATTTCCGCCGCCGCAATTGCTGACGGTGCCATTGAATGTGTGATTTGCTCCCCACTGATGGCCCATTTCGTGTGCGACATAATCGATCGCAAAATCATCGCCGATCGGATTCGGAAGACCTGTAACGCCCTGCGCCTTTGCTCCTGCACCACAAGGCACCGCAAGTGCCGCAATACCGCCGCCGCCTGTGCTGAATACATGACCGATGTCATAATTTGCCGAGCCGATACGAGTGTCCACCGTGCTTTGGTTTTGTCCCAACATCGCGGAACCGTCGCTGTCTGTGTAAGGATCGTTCGCTGAGGTGCAAGCTCCGCTGCAATTGCCGCTGTTGCCGGCGTAAACAATAAGATTGTTATTCGCGACGATGTTCATATGGATCGCAACGTCACGTTCATAGACGCCGTTTACACGATTCATGATCAATACCTGAGCCGCCTGACAGCCTACCAACGTATTTGCGCCAACTGCATTACAGTATTCCCAATCGGCAGCCAAAGCGAGGCGGTATGTTCTCAACTGACTTCCGGAAATGACGTCCGGAGCCTGTGTATCGGAAGACTTTAGATTCGGTAGAAAATCTAGGGATTCCAGTTTTTTATCCAGACTAACTAATGCATTGAATCCGTCATCGTCCTTAACATCGCATTTGAACGAGGCTGTCAATGGCCGGTCGTTCTTGAAATAGCTTATATAATTAATTGTGTCGCCTGTTGCGTAAGGATCTACGATCACTGTTCCGTTGGTCGAAAGGATCATCGAATGGAAACCGCTTGGCAGGAAATCGAAACGAGCATAAGCGGTCGGGTCGTCAATGCCGCGTCCTCGAAATGTTGCGCCGAGTTCCGGAAACTTTTTCAACAGGCCGCGCTCGACCACAAGCGAGTGCTCGATCTCGAAACGGCTGAATGAGCCGTCCGGCATTGGTAAGCTTAAAATGACCTTCGCTGAGTCCGTATATTCTTCCGGAGCCTGATTTAGCAATTCTTTCAAGGCAGCTTTATTAAGACGAAATGTCTCGTAAGCGGTTGGCCTGGCGGTGCTGTCGATTCCTGCTTGAGGTAATGCGGATTTATCAGTTTGATCCCAGATATTGTCCGGTGATTTCTGTCCCGCCATTGCTGCGCCGGCCATGATAAGCAGTGCAGCTAAAAACAATATGACTTTGTGATTCCATTTGGTATGCATAACGAACAGGCTCCTTTAAACTTTAATTTTCCGAATCTTATGTTCCTTCGACAATTCGTCGTTTTGACAAGGATGTTTCTGGTGAAACAAAAACTTCTTGTATTTCTTCCGAATTCCTTAGAATTTACTCGTTATAATATAGAAAAAATAAGGCAATGTCTAACGAACTCAAGCCCTTACACTATATTTTTTTGTATTCGTCATAGTGGTAAACTGATTTCTCGTTTATGCCGAACAATCCTATCCAGCCCGTGACAACGGTAACAGCTTTAGAAAAGATCAAGCCGCTCATGCCTGAGCGGAGCGAAGCCGATGTTCTCAACCCGTTTGAAAGGATAGGATTTTGGCTGACCCACCAGATGAATATCGGGTTATGGAAAGGCCTGATGACCGCCGGTCAAAGGCACATTGGTTCGCTTTGGATCTATCTCGCGACCTACAATTTGATGAATGTTTTCGGCATCGAGAACGTGGAAACCGCTGACGTTGACAAGCCTATTGTTCTGGTTGCGAATCACCGCTCGTTTTTTGACATGTACACAGTGTCAAGCGTGTTGTTCCGGCGAACTAAGCGTCCGGTGACACTTTTCTTTCCGGTGCGCGGCAAATTTTTCTACGATAACCCGGTCGGCTGGCTTGTGAATCTTGTAATGGGCTGGTTTTCGATGTACCCGCCGTTTTTTCGTGAAGACCGCGATGCAAAAAAGCGTGAATTCGACAAATACTCGATGCGGCGGCTTATCCAGCTCTGCTCCGAAGGCCGCGGGCATGTGATCGGGTTTCACCCGGAAGGGAAACGCAATCTAGAAGGCGGGACTTACGATCTGCTGCCCGCTCAGCCGGGCATTGGAAAGGTGATCTACAGCGCGCAGCCTCAGGTTATTCCGGTTTTTATTGCTGGTCTTAGCAATGACCTGCCCAAACAAATTCTCGGCAACTGGCGCGGCGGCGAAAAAGTGCGTATCTGGTTCGGCAAACCGGTCGATCTCAGCCAGTTTTACGAAAAAAGCGACCGCCTACGCACCCACAAAGAGATCGCCGACCACCTAATGCACCAAATTTCCGCCCTCGCCGACCAGGATCGCCGCAAATTCACCTAAAAACCGCCGCGCAGCAAGCGTCCGCCAACTTGCGGAGAGCGTCCGCCAACCTGCGGAGAGCGTCCGCCAACCTGCGGGAAGCGTCCGCCAACCTGCGGAGAGCGTCCGCCAACTTGCGGAGAGCGTCCGCGCAGGCGAAATACTACTTATTTTCCTTAATTTGTGCGGAAGTGTTGGAATTTACTTCGGCGGCGGCGGTTTGCTGGCTTTGTTCGGCTTCGAGTTTTAGGTCTTCCGCCGATTTCCAGCCCGCTTTCTTTAATAATTCGATGGCAAATCGGATTGGCACGGCCATATTTGCAGCCGTGTTTTCAGTAAAGACACCAAAGTTGACGCCGATCACTTTGCCGGTCTGCCCAAATAGCGGAGCGCCCGAGCCGCCTTCGGCAGTTTTTGCGTCGTGAACAATGCGTTTGGCGTCGAGATCGGTGATCGCTCCCTGCGTCGTCAGCGGCACGATCTTTTGCGACTGTGCGAGGAAGTTTATTAAGTTCTGGCGCGAATTCCCAAAACGTTGATTGATCGATTTCGCCTCGTCGTCATCGACCATTGCGAGCAGGCGGTCGGGCCCGCTTGGATAACCCATCGTGACGACGGTCTTGCCAACCGCAGCGGATTCGGAATCGACCTCGAGCGGCAGCGACGGTATTTCCTGCGGAAGCATTGCTGGATCGATAGTTGCGATCGCAACGTCCTCACGCCCGCCGACTTGTTTTACTTTTAATGGAAATGGCTGCGCGAAGTTGGGGAAGTAAATTACCAACCGCTTTACTCTCGCCCGCCCGTTCGCGGCCTTCATCATCTGTTTGACTTGGTCGTCTTCCTCCCAAGGTTGAACAACATGCCTGTTTGTCACGATATATCCGCCGCCGACGTGAAAGCCCGTCCCGATAAAATCGTATTCGACGGTCGAACCGTTACCCTCAGTTGTCAGTCCGATCTGCGGCGGCATACCGGCTCGGCTCGGGTCTTCGGACTGCGATGGTTCAAAGGGATTTGGCCTAAAAGATTGCGGGTCGGCGTAGCGCAAAACCTTTCCCGACTTTTTATCAACCAGATCGTAGACGCCAACTATCAGGCAAACGCCGCCTCCGTATTCCACCCGTAGATTGGGCGCGAGCGAGACGGTCTTTATCAGCTCCTTGTTCGATTTATCTAGATCGCCGAGCTGGCCGGTGGTTTCTTCGAGCTTTAGTTCGAGCCGTTTGATGACCTCGCTTTGCTCTTCCGAAATTTTACGGCTCTGGCGTAATTCGTTGCTGACGGCGTAGCCGATGTAGAGAATGCCGGTGATAAATGCGACGGTGAGTACCAGAACAATGAGTTTGGTT
>JANMDA010000196.1:0-8153 GCA_031376085.1 Chloracidobacterium sp. | reverse complement strand
GTCGCGGGTTTTGAGATAAGCGACGCCGAACCAAATGCCGGCGAGAATCGTGTTTAATACGGCTACCGGTCCGGTATCCGGATTGCCTATGTGGGCGAGGCCGAAGAAAAGCGCTGTGAGCAGTATTGCGGGCCACGCAAGGCCAGACCGAACAAAGGTTTGAAGTATGTAACCGCGAAATAAAACTTCTTCGGCGGCGGCGGCGACCGCGAAAAACAATAACGAGACGGCGAGGGAAGTTGCGACTGTTCCGTTGCCCTTTTCGAGATCGACAAAAAATCGCAGGCCGCCAAAAGTTACCGCGAGCAAAACCGCAAAACACAGCGTCACTCCTCCCATTGCAATACCGAGAAGCCAATTCTTTAGCCATCCGTTCGTAAACGCTGTTCCAAACGCGCGAAATGGAAGCCCTTCGAGATACTTTCCGCATAGCCAGCCTACGACCAAAGGCGGAAAGATTCTAAACGTCTCGTATATGGTCAACGTCGGGATCATATCTCCCGGAAAATAACCGTCCGTCGCTCTTACAACGATGTTTGCGATATCAACGTTCAGCCACCATGCAAAGATAAACGCAATAAAAAAGATCGAGGCACGCCATCCGCTGCGCCAACGGCCGTTATTGTCATGGTAAAAACTCATTCTCGTATGCCTGAAAGATTCTATCGGATCGAACGAGCGTGTTAAACTTGCACTCGTGGAAAAGGAGACTGCAAAGATCAAACGCCGCAAGACGCCGTGGGTTGTCGGCACCTTGATGGTTGTCTCGCTGGCGACGCTTATTATTTTGCAATCGTCGAACCTTTGGAAGGAATTCACGATAGATTCTTCGGGCGACCTTATTATTCTCTACGCGCTGTCGTCTCTGAATTTTATCGCGTTCGTTATCTTCGGTTTTATATTTTTGCGAAGCATCATTAAGCTCGTGCGTGAGCGGCGGACGTTTGAGTTGGGTGCACAAATAAAGACGCGGCTATTTATCTATTTTGCCGCAGTCAGTCTGCTGCCGATACTTGCAATGGCGTCGTTCTCATATCTATTCATGAATCGCGCTCTTGATCGCTGGTTCTCGCAGATCCCGCAAAGCGTTATCCAACAAGCTCGAAATCTCGAGCAGCCTTCGATCAATAATTCGCTTGCTGAGCTCGAGCGCCTTGGCCGCGAACAGCAGACCATTCGCCGCATTGCATTATTGACGCTTGGCGTAATGACATTTTTGCTCATGTTTGCGTCGTCGTGGATCGCGTTCTATGTCGCACGCGGACTTACAACGCCGATCAAGGCACTTGCCGAAGGCGCCAACGAGATTGCGCGTGGCAATCTCGGCCATCGCGTCGATGTGCTTGCCGAGGACGAACTCGCGTTGCTTGTTACTACGTTCAACGATATGTCGGCCAAACTCGAGTCGAACTCTGTGGAACTGGGCGAACGCCGCAAATATATTGAGACGCTGCTCGAAACATTGCCGACTGGCGTCATATCGTTCGACGCTGAGGACCGCGTTAGTACTATCAATCGTGCGGCGGCGAGCATTTTACGGCTTGACGGCGATGATTTTTCGGATGTGAAACTCGACGAACTTGTCAGCGAAGACAATCGAGACGTTTTCAAAAGGTTGGTTGGAAGAGCACGCCGCGTCGGGCACGCGTCTGACCAGACCACCTTGAAAGGCGAGGTTTTGAAAGGCAATCCCACACCCGATAACGAGCTTACCGTTGCGATCACGGCAACCAAGCTACCTTCGGACGAAGGCGTTGTGCTCGTTATCGAAGACCTTTCGGAGTTGATCTCGGCCCAGCGCGCTTCGGCATGGCAAGAAGTTGCGCGGCGAATGGCCCACGAGATCAAGAACCCGCTCACGCCGATCCAACTGTCCGCCGAACGCATAGCAAAACGTTTTACAAAGACAGGCCATACTGACAACGGCGTTGGAAAACGTATCGATGATAAGGGACCGATCGGCGATGTCGTCCACGAGAGTACTGAGACAATTCTTCGCGAAGTCACTTCGCTAAAGACGATGGTTGATGAGTTTTCGCGTTTTGCCCGTCTGCCGGATACGAAGTTGGAAAACGGCGATCTCAATGCTGTGATCGATCAGGCGATCGCGGTGTTTGATGCGTCGCTCGAAGGCATTGTGATAGAGCCTGAATTCGCCGCCGATCTACCGCAAGTCTATATCGATGCCGAGCAAATGAAGAGCGTATTTGTTAACCTTATCGGAAATGCTGTCGAGGCTTTTGAAGGCACGACAGGCGATCGAATGATCTGGATAACAACGCGGCATGATACCGCACGCGATCTGATCGTCGCCGAAATTTCTGATAACGGCAAAGGCATCGCTCCGGCTGATCTGCAAAAACTTTTTCAGCCTTATTTCTCGACAAAGGGTCGCGGAACCGGCCTTGGCCTCGCTATTGTGAATCGCATAGTTGCTGAACATCACGGACGCATAAAAGCCGTTCAAAATCAGCCGAAAGGTGCGAAGTTTATTATCGAGTTACCATTGAATGCATAGATGCAAAACGCTGTTCTAATAGTTGACGACGAGCCGGGAATTCGCGACACGCTGCGCGGCGTGCTCGAGGACGAAGGCTTTGCCGTCCTGACCGTTGCCACTGGCGAAGATTGTCTTGACGCGGTGCGAAGCGGTGATTTCTCGTGCATATTGCTCGATATATGGCTCGGCGACGGCATCGATGGACTTGAGACTCTTGCCCAGCTAAAGCAAGAAGGCTGTGATGCCGCGGTCGTGATGATCTCAGGCCACGGCAATATTGAGACGGCAGTTCGCTCGACAAAGTTAGGTGCGTTCGACTTTATCGAAAAGCCTCTCAGTCTCGAACGCACCGTCGTTACGGTAAAAAATGCGGTTCGTCAGCGGCAGCTTGAGATCGCGAACGCACAGCTTCAGAGTGAGCTTGCAGAGCAATACATCATGGTCGGCGAATCGGTCGCGATGCGGGCGCTTCGTAAACAGATCGCCATCGTCGCCCCAACCGATGGCCGAGTCCTGATCTCCGGCGAAAGCGGCACGGGCAAGGAACTCGTAGCCCGCGCGATCCACGCTCAATCAAAGCGGAAAAATGCGCCGTTCGTCGAGATCAATTCCGCCGCGATTCCCGAAGAGCTTGTCGAGTCCGAACTTTTTGGCCACGCAAAGGGAGCGTTTTCCGGCGCCACCAAATCGAAGAAAGGGAAGTTTGAGGTCGCCGACGGAGCGACACTTTTTCTCGACGAGATCGCCGACATGTCGCCGCGTGTTCAAGCTAAAATGCTAAGAGTTTTAGAGGAGCAACGTTTCGAGCCGGTGGGCAGCAACACGCCGGTTTCGGTTGATGTTCGCGTCGTGTCGGCAACGAACAAGCCGCTCGACAGCCTGATCGAGAACGGCCATTTTCGCCCCGATCTTTTTTATCGCCTCAACGTCATCCCTTTCCAGGTTCCGCCGCTTCGCGAACGTCGTGAAGACATCGCCGCTCTCACCGAGCATTTCAATCAGCGTTTCTCCAGCGATTATGGCAAGCCTGCGAAAGATTTCACCGTCGATGCGATGGAAGCCTTGCGCAGCAACGACTGGTTCGGCAACGTCCGCGAGCTAAAGAACACCATCGAACGCATCGTCATCATGAACGCCAAACAGACAATCACTGCCGATGATCTGCCGAAGATGGAATCTGCCGATGGAACTCCCGCATCGAGCTTCCGTTTTCCGACCTTCAAGGACGCGACCGACGCCTACCAACGCGAATTCATCCAGCACAAGCTCGCCGAGTTCGAAGGCAACGTGGCGAAAGCCGCCGAAGAAATGGGCGTCGACCGAAGCCATCTTTATCGCCGCATGCGAAGTTTAGGAATTAAGTAAAACTCTCCCCTTTGCCTCACTTTTCCAAACCGTCCCAAGCCTGTGGACAGGCTAAATCATTGATTTCATTGATCTTTCGATCACCTATACCAGTGTCACACTGTCCCGACGGGTTCTTTGCGTCATAAATGTATACTATTACACGAAGAAACATGTCTTAATCTGTTGTAATACCACTATTTAGCCGATTTCGTGCTGTCCCGTTGTCCCACGCTGTCCCATCGAAGAGTGGGACAGTACAAGTGCTGTAAACATTACAGTTAACGGCTGTTTTTTGCCGTGTCCCACGATTTTTTGAAAAAAATTTTCCGACGGCCAACTGTCCCACTGTCCCAACGTTTTTTTCAATCTTGTCAAAGAGCAAAATCGCCAAAATTACAACGATCCGCATCAACCTAGCGCATTACGAGACAAATTGGAATACCAACTTTCCTGATATGACATGGTTTTCTCGATCTGACGTGATTTTCCGAAGATGACTTACTTTTCCGACCCAGCGATGCTCGCTAAGTACGCAAAATAGTGTATTGTCTGTAGATTTATGGAAGGGGCGTTACTGGCTGTCGGGCTTTTTCATTTTTCTCGATCTCTTCAAACCGATCAAGTCCGCGTGACTCAATTACCTCTTTGATTTTTTCTGGTCCGTAGCCTTCTTTTTCTTTAAGCCGTGATAACAAAGACGAATAAATCAAACGTGAATTTTTGACCAAGTCAATCCGATACAGTTCATATGAGGCAGGTAGTTTTGTCGACGCATCGAGAATGGAAGTTTTTAGCTGAGCTAACGTGAGTCCGTTCTTTTCTGTGCCAGTTAAGTTTGCACCGACTAAGTTTACTTCAGTTAGTATTGCGTCTTTTAATATCGCATCTGTCAATACTGCATATTTTAAATTCGCGCCGGTCAAATTTGCACCTGTGAAGTTGGATTTGGTAAAGTTCGCCCCTACGAGTTTGGTTGTTGATAAGTCCGAGCGTGTTAAGTCGGTTTCCGAAAAATTATAATAGCTCAGAGTTTCATTAGGAAATCGAGCACCTTGTAAGTTGGCGTTATTTAGTAAGATTCTCGTTTTATTAGAATTCTGAAATACACTGGTTTGCTCATATGTGCGTTGAAGCAATAAAATCTCCTTCACCGCGTTCTTAATCGTTTCGGTGATCGGAATATTTTGCTTTACATCAGTACCCTGATTAGGCGATTTGGATCGTATGAAATCGCAAAGGGCGTTAGTAGCGTTCGTTACTTCTTCAGGGTATTCGCTAACGTATTTATGAAGGAGTGTGACGCCAATTTCACCAGTTTCTGCGCTTTTGAGGTAATCGACCGCTTTAATAAATCTCTCGTTTGCCTGGCTTTTACGGTTTAATTCAAAGGCCGCATAAGAAAAATAGAAACCGATTAGAATGAAAAATCCCCCAACAATTTGAATCACAGTTTTCCGAAGGTCGTTTTCTAATTTTCTCATATCCCGCATTTCAGTGTCATCGACCAAATCACCGTTCATGGTGCGGATTAAGTCGAATAGCTGAAACTTAGGAATAACAATGATCAAGAAAACCGATGCGATTAGTAATACAACAACAATAAACACCAAATCCTTTGCTGCAAATGCCGTTATAGGTATCGAAACAAAGTTGAATAGCAAAACAAAAACAGGAATTGTGCAAGAGACCAAGATGCCTGCCAAAATACCGACGAAAAAATCGCTAGAATATGTTTTTACTTTAATTGGCGACCGTTTAGGCAGACTGACATCTTCCTGTTTTGGCCCGCTTTCTGTGTCATCGTCAATTATAGTCGAAGGAAACAATGTGCTACCTCACGTCAATCCGGGGATTACTCACTGAGTGAAACCTTTTCGAAAACGAATAATCGAAAATCCTTAAATCAGAATGTTTCTTGGCGTTGAACGATAACATAGCATCGAAATTCGTGTCAATAGCGTAATCTGTCTTGTCTAGCCGGAGCGGGATTTGTCCTGTAGGGATCGCGGTACGGGGTTTTAGGAACGCACATCTGACCAAGTAGTTGTTGTATATATAATAATGAAAATCTATAAAAATCCGTTGCTTAGGTGTAGCACTCGGTGTATAAAGAAAAAGGCTAATGTAGCATGTGCCGCATTAGCCCTATATCCTATATTTATGGTACACCCGGCATGATTCGAACATGCGACCCCTTGATTCGTAGTCAAGTACTCTATCCAGCTGAGCTACGGGTGCACAAGCCGAATTGTTAGCTTACCAAAGTAAAAAGGAAAAAGTAAAAAGTAAAAATAAAAGTAATGGGTTATTTTGCAAAATAGCCGGGTCTGGTGCGTGAGATGAGGTTTGGATCTTTGACTTCGAGTTTGATCGAGCGCCATTTGCCGTCGCGTTTGGCGTTTGTGGGCTGGTATTCGACGGTGTAAAGCGTTCTCAGGTCGGCGGCGACCTGGGCGTATATTCGGCCCATTTCTTCGAGGTGATTGATCGAATTGAGCGTGCCGCCGGTGCGGTCGGCGACGATCTTTAGGCGTGTTCGGGCGGCGGTATACATCGCTACCTGTCGCGGCGTCGGATCAGCCAATTTGGCCGGATCGCCGGTAGGTAAAGCGAGCGGATAAATTGTCACGCCTTGAGCATCGGCACGATTAAGGACACGGTTGAGAATGTCGCTTGTCTCGGGTTTGATTGCAGCGGCAATTTGATCGTCTTTTAGCGGCTCCAAAAGTTCGCGGTCTTTGTCCCTGGCAGCGGTATCGACTCCGTCGGTCAGAACAATGACCGCTTTGCGCCTGCTTTTTTCTTTTGAGAGTTTATCGAGTGCAAAATCCAAGGCCTTAAACAGCTGGGTTTTGCCGCGTCCGTTGGCAACGTTGATCGAATTTGCGATCGTGCTTCGGTCGGTGGTGAAATCATTTCGCAGATTTACTTTATCGTAAAATTCAATGACTGCAACGCGGTCGTATTGCGACAGAGCATCAATGAAGCGAAATGCCGATTGTGTTATGACTTGGCGAAACCCGAGTGTCGAACCGCTCATGTCGAGGATTATTACGACACTAAATGGAGCCGCACTTGGTTCTAAACGCGTGATCTCTTGTTTTATGCCGTCCTCAAACAGTTCGAAATTACTTTTGTCCAGATTCGTGATCGGGCGTCCTTTTTGATCAACGACACCGACATTTAGCCTAACGATTGACGAATCGACGCGTATCGGATCGTCGTCTTGCGCCGCGACTGAGAACGCCGTAATAAGAAATAGGATGAGGAACGAGATCACTTTCCGGAAGGCCATAATCAATGTTAGCAATTATGACGCAGAATGAAGAAACGAGGTTGTATAGTGCTAAAAACATAGTCTTTTTGAAGCAAATAGCCGCACTGTAAGATTTGAAAGAGATTTCCGTGGTTTTTGGGCTTTGACAGGGCTACCACTTAACAATTTTTTAGTTTATAATTTTAGCAAACCATGAAAGGGCGGTTTGGTGACCGGCCTTTTGTGTCAAGTTTATCCCGGTCAACAATTTTGGATGGTGGAGGAGATGCTCTTTCGGCCAAGTTTTTGTGCAAATTGCGGAGAAAAGATAGATCGTGCCGAATGGGGAATTTTTACCAGCCGACGGTTTTGTCAGGTCTGCGAATCTGAATTCAAAGGACACGACTTAATACCGCGTTTCATTGTAGGGCTGGGCGTATTGCTCGGTGTCATTGGATTGGGCGGATATTTGAAGAGCGGTTCGGGAGTTTCCGAATCTCAATTGGCCAGACAGCCGAGAAGGTTTGTTGAGCAGTCCGCTAATGTGCAGTCGCCACCGGTTGAGAAGTCGGTAAGTGTATCGGGCAATACGAACTTTACAATTCCGGCCGTGCCGGAAAATTTGAGTAAAATTCCCGTGCCTCGAACGGATGCCAAGGCTCAGGAACCGCAAAGGCCGACAAAATTTCAGGCCGAGCCGGTCGAAGCAGTTTATTATTGCGGTGCGAGCACAGCAAAGGGAACTCCGTGTAAGCATCGAGTGAAAGGGAATGTCAGGTGTTTTCAGCATGAAGGTATGCCGGCTTTGCTGCCGCCCGACAAATTGCGGATCAAATAATCTGGATGTCAAATTTAATGTGTCTTAAATGCTGATGAAACCACTTGCTCCAAATTCTATGATCCAAAACCGCTATCTGGTCGTTCAAATGATCGGCAAGGGCGGCATGGGCGAAGTTTACCTCGCAAGGCAGATCAGTCTTGACCGGATGGTGGCACTGAAGACCTTGACGAAAGAGTTGGCCAAGAGGGCGGATTTCGTGGCGCGATTCA
>JANMDA010000174.1:0-9119 GCA_031376085.1 Chloracidobacterium sp. | reverse complement strand
TGTGTTTATCTGTGTCCATCTGTGGTTCCTTCTTTTACTTTGCGGTCTTAGCGGTCTCTGCGTTTAAAATATAGCAACCAAAACGACTGCCTCTGCACTCACAGCTCGTCGTTCGCCGACCGCATCTACAGATTCGCCGGTTTTGGCTTTTATGCTGACGTTTTCGATAGGTATTTCGAGAACAGCAGCCAAATTGCCCCGCATTGCTTCAATATGCGGACGCAGCTTAGGTTTTTCGAGGTGGATGACCGCGTCTATGTTTGCAATGCCGTAACCTTTTTCTTTTACGAGACCGACGGCGTAATTGACAAACTGCGAGCTTTCGGCATTTCGCCAGCGCTCTTCGTCATCTGGGAAATGCGTTCCCAGATCACCTAATGCCAACGCTCCAAGAACTGCATCAGCTGCGGCGTGCATGAGCACATCAGAATCCGAATGGCCGTCGGCTCCGAGGTCCGATTCAATGCGAACACCGCCTAGGATCAATGGCCGACCGGCAACAAGTCGGTGAATGTCAGTTCCAAAACCGATTCGATACATAAATCTCTTTTAGCCACGAATGCACTAATAAGAACATTTAGAGGTTGAAGATCAAGTCATTCGTGTATTCGTGGCTTATCTTCTTGCATCCGACAAATAAGCTTCCGCCAAAACAATATCTTCTGGTCGCGTTATTTTAATATTTCGTGTACTTCCTTCTACCAAAGCGATCTTAACACCAAGTTTCTCGACCAGATAACTCTCATCAGTGATCAACTCGGATAGGTCAGCGCCTTCAAATGCCTTTAAAAGAATATCGTAACGAAAAGCCTGCGGAGTAAGAGCACGCCGCAATTTGCTCCGATCTATCGTACGTGATATGTAAGCGTCATCGATCTCCTTGATCGTGTCCGTGACTTCCGCAACGAGACAAGCCGCGCCTGTCTCTATAGCTGCTGCAACCGTTCGCGTAATCTCATCAACAGAAACGATCGGCCTGGCTCCGTCGTGAACAGCGACTACATGCGCAACAGAGGCATCTATTGCGTCTAGCCCATTGTGTACAGATTCGGCCCGTGTTTTCCCGCCCGTAACTACCGATCTGAGCTTTGATATTTCAATTTGACCTTTGATCTGTTCAAAATGCGAACGGCCTTCATCGGACAGAACGAGTACGATCTCGTCAATCTCCGGACACGACTCAAATCGTTCTAAAGTATGTATTATTAATGGTTTCCCGAGGATGTTTACGAACTGTTTGGGTTGTGGGCCGGCAAATCTTTGTCCGCTTCCGGCTGCAACTATAATGGCGGTGTTCATGAATAGTAAAACGCGATTTACGATTCAATTTCTTCGATTATCGTAGTTTGCCGCAGTTCACGAGTAGCTTTTCTAAAACCAAGTGAGCGTGAATCGTGTATTCCAAATGAATTCTCGTTCCCGCCGTTTGCTTCTTCTTTTTCTTCCCACAGCCGTCCGAATATCATTTTGCCGGCTGTCGTTTGAAGGACACTTGTGACGGCGATATCAGCCGTCTTGCCAATAAGCTTGCGGGCGTTATCGATCACGACCATAGTGCCGTCGTCTAGATATGCGACGCCTTGGTTATATTCCTTGCCCTCTTTTAGAACAAACACACGCATTGCCTCGCCCGGCAGAACGACCGGCTTGAGAGCGTTGGCAAGTTCGTTGATATTGAGAACCTCGACGCCGCGAAGCTGGGAAACCTTGTTGAGGTTAAAGTCGTTTGTGACAATTACCGCGTCGAGCTGTGTACCAAGTTCGATCAGCTTGAGATCGACCTCTTTTACAGCCGGAAAATCGGTCTCGACGATCTGAATGTCGAGTTTGCTGTTGTTGCGAAGCCGCTGGAGCATATCAAGCCCGCGGCGTCCGCGCTGGCGTTTTGAGGAATCGGGAGAATCGGCAACTTGCTGCAACTCAGCAAGAATAAAATGTGGAATTATAAGCGTTCCGCCCAAAAATCCTGTTTCGGCGACATCTGCAATGCGTCCGTCTATGATCACCGACGTATCGAGAATTTTGTAATCACGTTTTGCGTTCTTATCGCTGAATATACCGCCGAGTGCGGAAAGATCAAGATAATCACCCTTGGCAGCACCGACCATCAGCCCGACATATCCCATAAAAAAAGCGAGCGAGATCGTGAGAAACGTTTGCATCTCAGCCGTAACTGCAGCTTCTTTTTGTATCGAGATCAAAACACCGATAAGAAAAGCACCGATGATGCCGAGTATCGATCCTACGGCAGCCCCAATTAGCGTTTTCAATGACGCCCTGCGAACACGCATTTCAAATGCGATGATAAGCAATCCGACTGCCGCCCCGAGTCCAGCGGACAACATTCGTCTAGTCGATTCATCGGTGATACTTGCGAGCCCAAGCCGCTGCGTCCGCTCAAACGGATGCAGCAGATAACCCAGAAGTATTAGCATTCCGACAAAGGCGATTCGTAATATGAAGACGTCTAACTTCATGCAAAAATCTTAACACGAAAAATGACTTCGTGGTAAACATTATACGGTTAATAAGGGTGCTATTTCAGACGAATATATGCACGACCTGTGGTCAAAATGCAGAGGCCCATGTGTTAGCAAGGGCTTAACACTCAACTTTGGATGTGCCGCCCCCACTAACGTGCGGGCTATTGCAAGCGCGTGTTATCATTTGATTTTCTATGGCAAAACAACCGGCAACGATCTACGTCTGCCAGAATTGCGGTGCCCAAGCCCGCAAATGGCTCGGCCAGTGTCCCGACTGCGAACAATGGAATACACTGGTCGAAGAACGCTTTCGCCCAACTGCAAAGGCCGCGAGTCCGGGCAGCATCTCTAAATACCGCGAAACGTCTCCGATCGAATACGGCAGTATCGAATCGCAGGACGACGACCGCACTGCGTCCGGTATCGACGAACTTGACCGCGTACTCGGCGGCGGAATTGTTGCGGGATCGCTTGTGTTGATCGGCGGTGCTCCAGGCATCGGAAAATCGACCATTGTTATGCAGATGGCCGATAAGCTTGGACGAAACGGTACAAAAGTCTTGTATGTGTCGGGCGAGGAATCCGACCGGCAGATAAAAATGCGTGGCGAACGATTGGGTGTTGAGGCCAAAAACCTTTTTCTTTTACCCGAAACAAATCTACAGGCAATTCTCGCCGAAACCGACAAACTTCGACCCGATTTTGTAATTGTCGATTCGATCCAAACCGTTTTCAGCGACCAAATCGAATCAGCTCCCGGCAGCGTCTCGCAGGTTCGCGAGGTCGCGGCGCAGTTTATGATGTTTGCCAAGCAAACTGCGACGCCGGTTTTCCTGACAGGCCACGTCACAAAAGAAGGCTCCATCGCCGGCCCAAAAACACTCGAACACATCGTCGATACCGTCCTCTATTTCGAAGGCGACCGCCATCACAATCATCGCATCATCCGCGCGACAAAAAACCGCTTCGGCGCGGCAAACGAGATTGGCGTTTTTGAAATGACAAATTCGGGTCTGATTCCCGTCGGCAATCCTTCGGAATTGTTCTTACAAGAACGTCCCGAGAACGCAACCGGCTCGGTCGTCACGGTCTGTATGGAAGGTACGCGACCCATGCTAGTTGAAATTCAGGCCCTTGTGAGCGGCACAAAATTCGGCACGGCACGCCGGATGACGCAGGGCTTTGATCACAATCGCGCGTCGCTGCTGATCGCTGTTCTCGAAAAACAGGTAGGATTACAACTCGCGGGCGACGATGTTTTCGTAAATGTCGCCGGTGGTATGGAGATCGATGAACCCGCAGCCGACCTCGGAGTCATCGCGGCCATCGCCTCAAGCTTCCGCAATCTGCAAGTCCCGCCCGACACCGCCGTCTTCGGCGAAGTAGGCCTCACCGGCGAAGTCCGCGGCGTGCTTCAAGCACAGGCACGAGCCCGCGAGGCTCAAACGCTTGGCTTTAAGAAACTGATCCTGCCAGAATCGAACAAAAAAGGCTTGGAAAAGCTGCTGGGAATTCGTGTTGTCGGTGTGAAAAATCTCGAACAAGCAATGGAGGAGTTGTTTTAGGTGGAAATACAATGAAATTTCTTGTCAGTCGAAAAGCCATATTGATTGCTACGATCGCCGCGTTACCGATATTGGCTTTGGCGTCATTTTTTTGGATATCAGCACGCGAGCCGAGTGTGTATTCGGATACAATATATGCCTTTGGCGACGGTCTCTTTCAATTGGGTTTTCCGCTAACGACCACGCTGTTCTCCGCACTCCTCAAAATATCTGGCGGAAGATTTACACGGGATAGCGAACTATGGGTGTTGCCGTTGATGAATCTTGGCTTCTTGATCCAATGGATAATCTGGTCACAGTTGATTGTATTTATTTACAGAAGATTTAAAGGCTTTAAGGATTGATATGGTATTGCTTTGCGAAATGACCTGGTCGCGATTCGGGAATTGGATCATTAAACTTCCTGGCAATCTCAAGCCACAATTCGATGGCTTTGTTCGCATTTTCGACTGCCTCGACCGGTGTTTTTCCGTGTGCCAAACATCCTGGCAGATCCGGAACTCCCGCAACGTAAATTTTGTCGGTCTCGTCCCAGTATGTAGCAATTTCGTAGTTATGGGTCACAGTAAAATTAATTCAATACGACTTGTCGCCGGCCATGATTCGTTGCAGCAAAGCGTCGCTTTTGGCGCGGATGTCAGTAACGCGGGGCGAAGGCTTTTCGGCAACAAATGTCGGCGGCACAACGAAAGGATCGACTTGCAGCGGCACTCCTTCTATATCAAGTCTGTGCTCTATTATCTTTGAAATAAGTTCCTGCTCGAATTCGCAAATATCGACAAATTTGACGCCGATGCCGGTGTGGTCAAATCGATACATTGCTTTGCAATACAAGGGAAGATAATTTTTGTTTGGAAGTTCGATCTCCATACGAAATTCGTCGCCGATATAGATATTTTCTTCCCAACCGGTAAAACAGCCGCCGATGCTGATCTGCTGAAGCTGCGTTTCCTGCTTTTCACCGAATTTTGTATAGATAATTGCCGGAATATCCAGCGAAAATCGGATGTGTTGTCTTTGACTGATCGACATTTTTGCGTAGCAAACGGATAAGGGGAAGTAAGATACGACAATTCTATTTTAGCCGTTATCAATGGACGGGCGCAATACTTAATTTTGAATTTAAACAGACGAAAACCGCCCGGATAGAGCGGTTTTGCGTATATTCGAAATTTCAAATAAAGCTAAATATTTGCAGCTTCGGTTTTTGAGCAATGCGTGTTGAATGCATCTATCAATGCCTGTGCGATCGTTGCCGGCGGGCGGCCTTCGAGGTCGCGGCGTTCGAATAACTGGACGAGTTCGCCGTTTTTCAAAAAACCGATTGCGGGCGACGACGGCATATAACCTGTGAAATATTCACGGGCCGTTTCGGTCGCATCGATGTCCGCACCCGCAAATACGGTTATCGTACGATCTGGCTTGCTTGGGCTGTTTTGTAGTGCCATCGCAATGCCCGGGCGAACGCCGCCAGCCGCGCAGCCGCAAACGGAATTGACGACGACCATCAAAGTTCCGTCTGTGTTCTTGACAGCCTCGTTCACTGCCTCGGTCGTTGTAGTTTCTTCGATCCCAAGCTGCGCGAGTTCCTGACGCATTCCGTGGATCATAATTTCTGGATATGGCATAAAATTTCCTCTTAAAATATCAATAAATTCAAATCTAAAATCTGAGATCAGGAAACCTGACCTTTTTTTCAAGTATTCAGCACAAATCCCAGAAAGTCAAGTATCACCGCGATTTTCCGGCTGTGTTTGCTCTGCCGCTTTCTTTTCTCTAAAATGATTTCTGTCGCCGTCAACACAAAACAAATCACAAATAATGGCAATTGAGATCGAAAAAAAATACCGGATCGACAAGAAACGGCTGGTAGAGCTTACGGCCAGATTGAGTGAACTCGATGCGACGTTTTCCTACGAAACATTCGAGGAAAATTATCTCCATCGGGGCGGCCAGCTTGAGGGCGGCACCGCATTTCTTCGTCTTCGCAAAACTGATACCTTTAATACTCTTACTTACAAAGAAAAGGTTGTCACGAACGGCGATTTCAAGCACCAGATCGAATTTGAGACCGACGTTTCCGATGTCGAAGCCACCGAGCACATTATCGAAAAGCTCGGATACAAACTCTCCGTCGTATACGAAAAGCACCGAAAAGCCTGGCAATTGGGAGATGTTGAGGTCGTTCTGGACGAACTTCCGTTCGGTTATTTTATGGAGATCGAAGGCTCAATGAAAGATATTATTAGGGTCGAAAAGCTTCTCAAAGCAGACGATCTCGAAGTCGAAGCCCGCGGCTATCCGCGTCTCACTCTCAAATACGGCAAGGCGAACGGCGATGTTATTGAAGCAAGGTTTGAAAAGTAAGCGACCGTCTAACCCAAATTGTCGACCCCGACAAAGTGCATCTGCGAATCAAATCCCTTTTCAGTGCGGTGAGCGAGTTTTTTATAAGTGCCGTCGGACCTTAAAATGTGGGTATTCACATCATCTTTTAAATAAGAATCAAGAATCTCATTCTTAATATAATCCCTGATCTCAGGGTCGAGGATCGGCGTGACAACCTCAACGCGTGTATCAAAGCTGCGGTGCATCAGGTCTGCGCTTCCGAAATAAACTTCTCCCTCGCCGCCGTTAGCGAAATAAAAAATCCGGCTGTGTTCGAGAAAGCGGCCTATGATCGAGCGAACGCGAATATTCTCGGACATGCCTTTGATCCCTGGCCTCAGAGCACATATCCCGCGAATTATCAGATCGATTTCGACGCCTGCCTGCGAAGCCTTGTAAAGCTCATCGATCACCTGAAAATCGGTAATGCTGTTTGCTTTGATTATGATCCGTGCATCTTTTTTCGCCTTTGTGTTTTTCACCTCACGGCGGATTAGTGCGATCAGCCTGTCGCGCAAATGAAGCGGTGCAACGATCAGTCGCTTGTATTTATCCTGCTGCGAGTAACCCGTCAAAAAATTGAACAGGCTGCTCGCGTCTTCGCCGATCTCTTCGTCCGCAGTCAAAAGCCCAAGGTCTGTATACATTCGCGCCGTTTGCGGATTGTAGTTACCGGTTGCGAGATGAACATAGCGGACCAGCTTGTCTTTTTCGCGCCGCACGACCAGCAAAACCTTGGAGTGTGTTTTCAAAGTGCTGATGCCGTAAACGACGTGAACGCCTTCATTTTCGAGTCTTCGCGCCCACTCGATATTGTTCTCTTCGTCAAAACGAGCTTTCAGTTCGACGAGTGCCGTGACCTGTTTACCCAGACGGCTCGCACGCATAAGTGAGTTTACGATCGGCGAATCTTTTCCCGTGCGGTATAAACAAATCTTTATCGCCTGAACATTTGGATCCTGTGCCGCACCGGCAATAAAATCTGCAACCGTGCCGAACGACGTATAAGGATGATGCAGCAAAACATCCTGCTTCTTTATCACGTCGAAAATATTTTCTTTTTTCTGAAATACAGCAGGCACTACGGACATGATCGGCTTTTCTTTCAATCGAGGCCTGTCCAGTGAGTAGAGTTGCAGAAGATCGGGAATATCTACAAAGCCGTCAATGCTTTCGACATCGTCGTCGGTCAGTCCCGTGCCGGTCATGAGCAGCTTTACCATCTTTGCCGGCATCGCCGACTCGATCTCAAGCCGCACGGCAAAACGGTCACGCCTTCGCTGAAGCTCGCGTTCGAGTGTTCGCATCAAATCGCCGGCCTCATCCTCGCGCAATTCGATATCGGCGTCGCGCGTAACGCGGAACAGATACGCCTCGCTCGTTTTCATATTCGGAAAAAGCTCGGCGACATTAGCCGCAACAACTTCCTCAAGGAGGGCATACCTCCCTAACTTTTCATTGATCGGAATAAGGCGCGGAACCGTTGGCGGCAGCTTGATTCGTATAAAACGCTTCTGCTTGAAAAGGTGCTTTAAATTCGCTTGTGTAAATGCACGGTTCGGCTCGATGTAAAGGCCGAGGTTGATGCTCAAATTTGAAATGTATGGAAATGGATGGCTCGCATCGACTGATTGCGGTGTTAATATCGGAAATAGGTTGTTTCGAAAGTACTTGTCGAGTACTTTCTTCTCTTTCGCATTAAGGCTGGCGTAGGATTCGATCGATATTCCCGCTTCTTTGAGCGCCGGAATGACATTTTCACTAAGGTAGGAAACCTGCCGCTTTAGCATTGGCCGCAAACGTTTATAGACAGCAGCGATCTGTTCCGAAGCGGTCATTCCATCCGCCGAAAGCTCGCCGACACCCTCAGCGATCTGTTCCTTCAAACCCGAAATACGGATCATAAAAAACTCGTCGAGATTGGTCGAAAATATCGACAGGAACTTGAGCCGTTCGAGAACGGGCGGGCTGTCATTGGTCGCCTCATCGAGAACGCGGCGGTTAAATTCGAGCCAGCTTAGCTCACGATTAAAAAGCTTCTTGTCGTCGATTTCTTCGACATTTGGAAGTTCCGGCCCAGGCTGCTGAGCCGTTTTTGACGATTTCATATCCGAGAGTGACATATATAGCGGGCTAAATTATATGAAATGCCGCAACCATAACAAAGAAATTTCATGTTAAATCTTTTTAAGACTAGCAACTTTGCACTATTAACTCTATTTTACGCTGCTCATCGCCGTCGCCTTCGATCCTGACCGAAATTGTTCGATGTGGAAACGAAACTACACTCAGCCGATCTGCCCATTCGACGATAGTAACGGCATTTTCACTTTCGAATATTTCCTCCAAGCCAACTGCCGTAGCCGTGTCATCCGCAGCGTCCAATCGCCAAAGATCGATGTGATATACATCAAAACTCGGAGTCTTGTATAAATTCACAAGCGTAAAACTCGGACTTGTGACTTCGTCAATATCAAAATCAAGAGCATTCAAAATACCCTTGGTCAGCAGCGTTTTGCCTACGCCAAGCCCGCCGTAAAGCAGCACGACATCACCGCCGAACAGATCACGTCCAATCTTTTCACCAACGTTAAATGTGGTTTCGGGCGAATGTGAGACATATTTTGACGTCATACAACTAAAACTATCTGTTTCTTTTACCTCACATAAGCCAAACACATGA
>JANMDA010000155.1:0-3744 GCA_031376085.1 Chloracidobacterium sp. | reverse complement strand
CCTATCGAGCGCCAAGTGTTTGAGCCCATAACGACAGCGTTTCCGGTGGTTGTTTCTTTGAAAAATTTTAGGTCGGCGCTGTAGTGCCACGGCAATTTCCCGTCCTTGCCGATGGCGTAATTTTTTGAAATTGCGACAATGCCGATAATCATTTAGTTGATGCGTTCGCCCTTATAAACTGCCACTTCCGAGCCTTTTGCCAGCAAAATTGAGTATGGCTGTGTGTTACCGAGAAATGCAAATTCCTCACCGTAAGTTGCTCCAAAATCAACATCAATTTGATCATTTTTGACCGAGAAAAGTTCCCATTTCGGGTGTTCCACTTTGTATTCGTCAACACGATTGCCGTCCCGTTTTGTATAGCCCCAATAGTGTTCGATGATGAACTCGCCGTGCGATCCTGCGGCGGGAACGCCGACGCTTTTATCGATCTCGACGCTAATTTTGTTGACGCTGCCCTTTTTTGACCAATTATATGCGACGGAAGTATCGGTTTTCGCATGCGACATCTGCCAGCATTCGTATGGCTCACCGTAAACGACTCGTGCGACTGTTGCAATGGCAAATCGCGGCACGATCTCTTTTACAAAACAGACGGCGCGACGCACCTCATTGTTTATTTCTCGCTTAATATAAAAGCGCAGATTGACCTCTTCGAAATTGATATGAAAAGGTATCGGCACACCAAGCACACGCGTATCGAGAAACATAAAACCGACAAGGCTGACAAAGCACCGTCCTTCGTTCAGGTCGAGGTCGGTACCTGCGGGAATACGCGATGCCAGCAGCGACGGTTCGACTTCGTAGTTCGCCATGATCAGATCTTGCCAACGGGCTGTTAGGAATTTTCGCATCATTAACTTGAATGTTACGCCCTTACTAACGTGCGGGCTTGTGCACAAATCGTTTGTCGCCTGATCGGCTTGTTATGTGTTCGCGGTCAAAATATTCGAGTAGCGGGATCGCATATTTGCGCGAGACGCCGGCTAATTCTTTAAATTTTGGCACATCTATCAGGCGGTCACTCGTTTCCGCTGCGAACTGCCGAAGCATATCAGCCAAAGCGTTGATATCGTTCTTGGCGAAATAGAATTCGTCATTTACTTTAACGATCTCGCCCGAATCCAGAAGCATCCGGAACAGCTTTCGCGCGTGCTGCAATTGCAAATTTGTTCCCTTTATCGATTCGGCAAGAGCTTCTTCAAGTTTTGGAACTTCGAGGCCAGCCTTATGATAAATGGCAAGCAGCTTTTTACTCAATGCGGCTTCATCAGGTGAGAGCTGTGTTTCGTGCGAGGCTAGGCGAACGGTTTCTTTGTCAGGAATAATGTTCCCGTTTGATTCAAGCGTCGCGATCACAGACGGAAAAACTTGAGGCGGAACGAGCCGCATAACATTTTTTTGCAGGGCTTCGCGCGAGATGCCTTTTGCGAGCGGTTCGGACGCGTGAAAGGCCTGTATACCAGACTCTATAGCTTTTGTTAACTCCTCGAACTTGTCAGTTCTGATATACCGTTCGCCCGTCAAAACGATCGAACCGGAAGCGACGTTTTCATTTATCGCATCGGCCAAAACTTTTTCCACAAGCGCCGTCCGTGCTTGAAGTTCCACAAAACTCGCACCACTTGCTCCGGCGGCATCCAGAAAAATTCGAACCCGGCGTGAATTATCATCTGACGCCGACAGCAAATCCTGAAGGTGCGTTCGAACCTTTTTGATCTCTTTGCGGCGATATTTTTCGGAATGAGCATCGATAACGCTGCCGCCTGCGATCGTTGTTTGCGGCGAATAGCTGCGGATAATAAATCTCTCGCCGGGAACCGCGAGAATAGGCGCCTCTAGCCTCACCTGCGCAAGGTCTTTACTGCCCGGTGCGATCTCGTCCGTATCGTTCAATATTTGTATTCGGGCCAGGGCCTCGATCGTTCCGATGTGAACACGAACACGCTGACGCGACCGCAGCGGTTTTGGGGCAGTTGGCAATACCTCGACCTCGGCATCAAAGATCTGTGTGGGCTGCAAAACATTCGGTGCGGCGAGCACCATTCCGCGTGTGACTTTTGAATGATCGACGCCGCCAAGATTGACGGCCACTCGTTGTCCGGTGGCGGCTGTTCGAACTGTTTGCCCGTGAGTCTGTAGCCCGCGAACACGAACCTTTATCGCATCAGGCAACAATTCTAGTTCGGCTCCTTCAATGATCTCGCCCGAAGCCAAAGTGCCGGTAACGACCGCTCCAAAACCTTTCATCGAGAAGCTGCGGTCGACAGGCAAACGGGCGACGAGTTGATCGCGTCGCGCCGGTAATTTTGCACTGATCTGTCGAATTGCCTCTTTGAGCGTCTCGATACCTTCGCCGGTGCGTGAACTTACGCCGACGATGGACGCGTTTTCGAGAAATGAATTTGAAACTAACTCTGCCGCGTCGAGTTTTGCCAATTCAAGTGTTTCGGCATCGACAAGATCGGTCTTTGTGAGAACAACAACTCCTGCGTTTATTCCGAGCAAACGGCAAATGTCAAAGTGTTCGCGTGTCTGCGGCATGACACTTTCGTCCGCAGCGATCACAAGCATCACAAGGTCGATGCCGCTTGCACCGGCAAGCATGTTTTTGACAAACCGTTCATGGCCCGGCATGTCAACAAAGCCGCAATGCAGATCGCCAACCGTCATCTCGGCAAATCCGAGATCAACAGTTATACCGCGCCGTTTTTCTTCCGGCAGGCGGTCGGCGTCAATGCCCGTCAACGCTTTTATCAGCGCGGTCTTGCCATGGTCGATGTGTCCGGCGGTCCCGATTATTACTTCCATAGCAAAGGCTGAGGTGGTTAGTTTTCTGATTCAAATTGTTCCAGCTTACGATAGAGCGTTTTGCGGCCAATATTTAGCAGGCGGGCTGCACGCGATTTGTCGCCTTCGGTGTAATCGAGAGTGGCTTCGATGACTTGTTTTTCGATCTCGTCCATTGCTGACGGCAATTCGATCTGGATGCCGATGGCGCGACCTTCGCCGGCGGCGGCGACGCGTTCTTGACGGGCGTGGGCAAATGCCTCAGACGCTTTTCGGCTAATGGCCTCAGGCAGGTCATCGAGTTCGATCTGACGGCCCGAAGCGATAATTATCGCCCGTTCTATAGCGTTCTCAAGCTCGCGGACATTGCCCGGCCAGTCGTAATTCACGAGAGCCCGCATCGCTTCTTTGGAAATGCCGGAAACAAAACGTCCTGATTTTTCCTTGTAGTCTTCGAGAAAGTGAAAGACCAGAAGATGGATATCCTCGATCCGTTCCCGCAGCGACGGCAGCGAGATCGGAAAGACCGAGAGCCGGTAATAAAGATCCTTTCTAAATCTGCCTGCCTCAACAGCTTTTTCAAGATCGATATTTGTCGCGGCGATCACGCGGACATCTGTTTTGACAACTTGCTTGCCGCCGACACGCGTCAGTTCGCCGTCCTGCAGCACGCGAAGAAGCCCGACCTGTGCCTGCAGCGACATCTCGCCGATCTCATCCAAAAAAAGCGTGCCGCCGTTTGCTTCTTCAAACCGGCCTTGACGCTGCGAACGTGCGTCAGTAAACGCACCTTTTTCGTGGCCGAAAAGTTCGGATTCGAGCAGCGTTTCAGGTATAGCGCCGCAGTTGATCTTTACAAACGGCTTATTTTCGCGGCCTGAATTGTAGTGAATGAGGTTGGCGATCAATTCCTTGCCGGTGCCGGATTCTCCGAGCACCAGAACGGTCGTGTTT
>JANMDA010000145.1:0-10419 GCA_031376085.1 Chloracidobacterium sp. | reverse complement strand
CACTTTTTTATCGATCACGGCTGCTAACTCTGTTATTGGAAGCGAATATCTATCGCTGTGGCATTTTGAATTGGCAGGCATGAGCATTGAGCATTGGGTCAACGACGGCTTGATGGCGGTGTTCTTTCTGCTGATCGGCCTCGAACTCGAACGCGAGCTTTACAACGGTGAACTGTCGAATTTCAGGACCGCTTTACTGCCTGCGATTGCAGCTCTCGGAGGCGTCGCGTTGCCCGCCGCTATCCACTATTCAATGAATGCCGGAACCGCAACGCAGGCCGGCGTGGGAATACCGATGGCTACCGACATTGCATTCTCGCTTGGCGTCCTCGCTTTGCTCGGCAGCCGCGTCCCGTTATCACTGAAGATTTTTCTCGTCGCGTTCGCGGTAATGGACGACCTGTTTGCCATTGTCGTGATAGCAGTTTTCTATACGGCAAAACTTTCTATTGTGTATCTTGCCGCGGCGTTGGCAATTTGGTTTTTGCTTGTCGCATTGAACCGGTTGTTTAAGGTCGTGTCGCTCGTTCCTTATTTGATCGGAGGAGCGTTGATGTGGTTTCTAATGTTCAGGTCAGGCGTGCATGCAACTATCGCTGGCGTGCTGCTAGCCTTTGCCCTTCCGTTTTCGACAAAACAGGACGACGAGCAATCTCCATCACATCGACTTGAAGACGCGTTACAGAAAC
Organism: Chloracidobacterium sp.; assembly: GCA_031376085.1. Lineage (GTDB taxonomy): Bacteria > Acidobacteriota > Blastocatellia > Pyrinomonadales > Pyrinomonadaceae > OLB17. The sequence goes on along the minus strand of JANMDA010000145.1, from coordinate 9,730 downwards.
CGATTGCGTTTGTTATCCTTCCGCTCTTTGCATTTGCAAACACCGCGATCGTTATCGCGCCGGGATGGACGCAAACGCTTCTTACAAACAACAGCCTTGGCATAATAACCGGATTGATAATCGGCAAACCTGTGGGAATTGCGCTTGTTTGTTTCGTAGCGGTTCTTATTGGTTTGTGCAAATTACCTGATGACCTGAACTGGAAACATATAACCGGTGCAGGAATGTTGGGCGGTATCGGTTTTACTATGTCCATATTTATCACCAATCTTGCTTTTACCGGCAACGCGCAGACAATTGACGCATCAAAGATCGCAGTTCTCTTGGCTTCGATAACCGCGGGCATAATTGGATTTGTTTGGCTTAGACTTACCGGAAACGCACGCGAGCATTAGGACAACATCGTTTTTTGAACATTGCGTTTGTGTTATCGTATTGAAATTAAGGATATTTGTGCATCCTTTGATCAATGAAAGAGCTTGTCCTGAATAATTCGCGTCTCGATAAGAGATATGACATCCGCGAGCAGCTTGGGAGAGGCAGCTACGCTGAGATCTATCTGGCTCGCGATATTCTTGCATCACACCAATCTCCTCACAGTCAGGTCGTAATAAAAGCGCTCAATGTATTTCTTCAGGACGATCTCGACGACTCTCTGGAGCGCACACTTGTTGAGAATTTTCAAAACGAAGCCGTCGCTCTCGACCGTGTTCGCCATCCGAACATCATCAGCCGCCTCAATCACGGAACTGCACGCGACCTGAATGGAGCGGTCTTTCATTATCTTGTGCTCGAATATCTTCCGGGCGGCGATCTTCAGAATCTGGTGAAAAGGGAAAAAGTGACGATCAAGCAAGTGCTTGATTATGTAGAACAAGTCTGCGCCGGACTCGGGTTCGCACATCGGCATTCGATCATTCACCGCGACATCAAGCCTCAGAATTTGCTTTTGACCGAAGACCGTTCGACCGTAAAGATCGCCGATTTTGGCGTCGCTCGGGTCAATGTTTCCGATTCGCCGATAACTCGCGTCGGGACGAATATCTATGCGCCGCCTGAGCACAGTCCGATGTTCTCGGGGCAAACGGGCACACTTGCTTTTGCGCAACTAACACCTGCTGCAGACATTTATTCGCTGGCAAAATCGATCTACACTCTCGTAAGCGGTGAAGCTCCAAGGGCTTTTGCGAATGAGAGCCTGACTACATTGCCCGAGTCAGTAAAAAACGAGGAATGGGCAGATGAACTGCTTTACGTTTTGCAAAAAGCAACTCACCGCGACCCGCGTGAACGTCATCAAAATGTCGAGGAATTTTGGAACGATCTTGCCGCTGTTCGAGAGATCGTTGACAGTGGTGAGGCGATCACAGCCGTTCGAAGACGCTCGCTCCCGCAGGCACACGTCTCGCGCGGCTACACACCGTTTGCACCTGCTCAGCCGGAGTTTGAGTCACAGTTGGCAGTTGGCAGCGGTAATAGTCAGGCAGAACAGCCTGCGTTAGCAGGTGGCTCGACCACAATACTAGACAACGCTGGTGTACAAAGTACCTTTCATCCGTGGACGTCGGCAAATGCAGTGGCCAAGCCACCCGCTTACGCGGGCGGTTCTGCCACACGAAAAAAAAGCAGCCGTCTTCGAAGGCTTGCAGTATTTGCCATTTTTCTAGTGACGTTCACGGGCATTCTTTACGGCACGGCAAGTTACATGCGTGGGCGTGGAATTTTGCCGGAGATACGCAATCCGTTTACTACCCAAACTGCAGTTGCCAGCACCGACATATATCTTCGGCCGTTGCCGAATACTGATAACGATCCGATCGGTTTGGTGACGAAAAATTCAAAGGTGCGAATTGTAAATTCGCGCGATAATTGGTATCAAGTTGATGTGGTTGCTCAAGGCCGGGCACAGGCGTTTCAGGCAAATGCAACCCGCGGCTGGCTAAACGGCAAATATCTCGATGTAGGGAATTAAGGAATTAAAAATTTGAGCGTATTAGATAAAGTAAGGCAGTGGATCGACGGCGACAGCGCCGAGCGTGTGCTTGAGCAGGCGGCTCGCGACGCACAGATCAAACCGCGCAGCAAGGCTGAGGAGTTTATCGTCAAGATCGCCCGCGCCGTCGAAGCCGTCATGCAGGCTGAGATGGTGCCTTTGCCGCAAGGGACGACGATCATCCCAAGCGAATATGCAATTTTCCTGAGCGAAGAAGACGACAAGGAATGGCGCGGCGTCAAGCGTAAAGGCCTGGAGCAAGGTTTGTATCACATTCTCGCCGAGCGGGCGCGTGAGATCGCCGGAAGGAAAAAGCTCGATCTAAAATCCTTCACGCTTGAACTGCGGATAGACGGAACGCTGGAGAAAGGCGACATTCGCATCCAGCACAGTTGGGAAGATTCGACGGGCAACAAGACCGGTGTTCTGCCTCGGCTCAAAGAGCAGCCTGCCTTCGCTCCTCCGATAAAAAAGGCTCTGCCGACCGACCCGAATATTAAGGTGCCTACCGATCGTTCGAAAGATCTTCAACATTTGATCCCAACTCCGGCAGCTTTTCCGCCGTCAGATATTCATCAGGCAGTGCCGCTTCCGCCCGAAGAGGGCGACGAATTGACTGCTGTAAAACCCCGCGTGGCCGAGCTTTATCGTCTCGAAGTATGGCGCGATAATATTCGGCAAAGCGTCGTGCCGGTCTATAACCGTGAGATCGTCATCGGCCGCGGATCAAAGAGCAAGCCGGTCGATATTCCGCTTTCAGGTGATGTCGAGGTCAGCCGACGGCATTTAACTTTGATCACTGATGGTGCCGGAAATTTTTGGGCCGTAAATGAAGGCAAGAATGCGACCGAACTAAATAATTTCGAGCTGCCAGCCGGCCAGCGAGTTCCCGTGCAGGCTGGAGTTCCAATAAACATTTGCAGCTATATGCTGCGCATTCAGCGTTAGGGCTTATTGCTCGTAAAGTTCACGCTCTATCTGCGGTAGGAACATTCGTCTCAAACGTTCTGCGAGTGACATGGCGTCGCGTAAAGTCTCGCCCGTCTCCGTAAGATTATTTTGAATCTGAATTAAAAGCTGTGACAAATTTGTGCGCTCGCTTTGAAGCTTTAAACGCTTGCTCTCACGAAGCTCTTCAGTTTCTGTTGTGCCCTCATAGGTAGTGCTGTTGTTTATATTTCGCGGGCGAAGATCGATTTCGACTTGTGCAAGTCTGCTGCGTGTGGCATTTAGTTTTTCGACAAGCTCAATCTGAGCTTTTTGCAGGGTAACGACGCGCAACTCCGCCCTTGACAGTAGTTCCATTCCCAAAACAAGCCTTTGTTGTTTCTCCGTCAGTGTAAGGCCGGAGACCTTTTCAAATTTGTCGACAAACTTTTGTAATGTGTCGCTCAGCCCTTGCACCGAACGGGTTATTTTAGCCAGGTCAGTTGCCATGGCTCCCATCGGATCTGCCGATCGATAGGTCGAGGAAGCAGCTTGCGCCGAAATAATGGCAGGGGAACTGACCAATAATAATATGATAAAAAACAACTTGTTCTTCATTTACTATCCTCCCTTCTAAATTGTTGACCGCAGACATAAGCAAATTGTAACGCAAATGAAAAATGTTGTCTTAAAATAATTCAAGCAGCCGGCGGCAGCTCGTCGCGATCTATCATTTGCAGTATTTCGTTGACGCTTTTCTCCGCTTGTTGCCGGATCTCATTTGGATAACTATATTTCAACATATTAGCTTCAAAATCGTCACGGTCGACTACTTCACAACTGCCGTCAGGCCACACGAGAATGTCAATGTCCAGATCGACGTAGTCAAGCACATTTTTTTTTAATGTCGGCGGCATCGCGACATTGCAATAGTAATTTCGTAATCTGCCGTTAGGTTCGTGAAAACGAAAAATGTTATACCAACGTTCGAGCCAGAAGTACTCGTAAGAGATCGTTCCCTGGCGGATCGAGCCGAGGGCCGAATGTTCGACATCGCGGTCAAACTCACCAACCAGCACGATAAGCGGATCATTTCGCTCGATCAATTCGCACTGCCAGGTGCGCCGAATCGAAAGATCATATTTACGCGAATTGATCGTGATCTTTTGACGCTGCATTTCAGATAAAGCAAAAATGTCTTACTTATTCATCGTCCGTAGCTTCTTCGCGGCCGGTGTATGTGTTGCGAAGCTTGCCTAGAAGTTCGAAAAGAACGAGGCGCTCAGTTTCGGTGAGGCCGGAGAGACAGCTTTCTTCGAGTTCATGCCACTGCGTTTCGATCTCCTCGCGCATTCCGAATCCGTGTTTGGTCAAAAATACCCGCGTCGAACGCGCATCGCCGTCGCTTCTCGAACTTGTTACAAGGTTTATCTCGATCAGGCCTTTGAGCATCTTGTTGACGGTAGGAGCAGAGAGATTGAGCCGTTTGGCGAGGTCGATCTGACGCAGGCCGTCCTGCTTCCACAATTCGAGCAGCACAAAAATCTGTCCACCATGAAGGCCGATCGCCGCCATGTGGTTTTCGAGCGTGTTTCGGAATGCCGTGGTGACCTTGGCCAGCATGTAGCTGACCGTGTCTTCAAATGTAAGGTTGGTTGCCAATCGAGCTCTGGTTGTCATAATTCAACTGTTCAATAATCACTTTAACACAGAGGGAAGTGAGGGTTTCAATCTCATAATTTTCTATGGCAATTGCATGGCTACTTTAAGTTTTATGCAGCCCGGTTAGCCGCCTAATTATAGTTAATTAGCTTGCTGTTAATGTATGGTTAGCAGGCTAAGTAAATCTAATTAGCAGGCTAATTAACTAAACTTAGCACGCTGTGCTTTAATTTAGAAGTAGGCTAAGATTAATTTATGGAAAAGGCCGAAATACTGAAAAATGCACGCAATCTGCTGCTTAAACTCCACAAATCGATGCTTGATCTCGAACGCGAAATATACGAGGGCATCCACGGCAAGCTTAGCGCCACGGAGTTTCTTAATCTGCTGCTCGAAGACGAAGACTTCGCCTGGCTGCGTAAATTCTCGATGTTGATCGTTGAGATCGATGAGATGTTTGCCTCAAAGGAAGCAATACCAGCAGAGATGATAGACGTTAATCTGGCAAAGGTCAGGGAATTGGTCGAGATGAAGGAAGATGACGAGTATTTCAAAGCAAAATATCAGTTCGCACTCCAACGCGACGCAAATGCCGCTGGATTGCACAGTCAGTTAAAAGCGTTGATGAAGTAAAAAGGCAAAAGTAAAAAGTTAAGGTCAATACTTCTTTGTCTGCTCCGGAATCCGTTGCCTCTTTACTTTTGCCTTTTGGCTTATTGCCTTCCGCTTTTTTTCCAATCAGATAAAAATCCTTCCAGTCCTTTGTCGGTCAGCGGATGCTTGACGAGTTGCGTGATGACCTTAAACGGGATCGTCGCTACGTCGGCTCCGGATAAGGCGCAATCGACAATGTGCATCGGGTGGCGGATAGAGGCGGCAAGCACTTCGGTCTCGAATCCATAATTGCCGTAGATCTGGACAATGTCGCGAATGAGCTGCATACCATCGGTTGCCACGTCGTCGAGGCGTCCGATAAACGGTGAGATGTATGATGCTCCTGCCTTGGCGGCGAGCAGTGCTTGTGCGGCTGAGAAACAGAGCGTGACGTTGACCTTGGTGCCCTCGGCTCGGAACGTGCGGCAGGCCTTGAGGCCGTCGAGCGTCAGCGGAACTTTAATGACTACATTTGGCGCTACCTTGGCAAGTTCGCGGCCTTCTTTGAGCATGCCTTCGGTGTCGAGCGAGGTCACTTCGGCAGAAATGTCGCCTTTTACCATCGCGCATATCTTGGCTAGATGCTCTTTGAAATCAACGTCGCCTTCCTTGGCAACGAGGCTCGGATTCGTCGTAACGCCGTCGATCAGGCCAAGCTCATTGGCCTCTTTGATCTCGTCCAAATTTGCTGTGTCGATAAAAAATTTCATAATTCTGTCACCTTGTTCGTAAGAACTCCAATTCCTTCAACTTCAACTTCGCAGACATCACCGTTTTCCAATTTTGAAACGCCGGACGGCGTACCGGTCGCGATCACGTCACCTGCGTTCAAAGTCATCTGTCTTGAAATGTATCGTATCAGAAAATCGACCGGGAAAGCCATTTGCGAAGTCTGGCCCGATTGTTCAACGACACCGTTGACGCGCGTTTGAACTTGGATGTTAGAAACGTCAAGTTCTGTCTCGATATGAGGCCCGATAGGACAAAATGTATCGAAGGATTTTGCACGCGTAAATTGTCCGTCCGTTCTTTGTAGATCGCGAGCCGTCACGTCGTTTAGACATGTAAATCCAAGAATATATTCACGCCAGTCGTCAGTGTCTGTTAAATCCTTGCATTTCTTTGAGATAACGACAGCTAGTTCACCTTCATGCTCAACTTGCTGCGACTGAGGCGGTATGACGATTGCGTCGCCGCTGCGGATGAACGCAGACGGCGCTTTCAGAAAAAGCAGCGGTTCTTTTGGCACCTCGTTCCCAAGTTCGGCAGCGTGTTCGGCATAATTGCGGCCAATGCAGACGATCTTTGACGGAGCGAAATTCTTGTCGATGTTAATTATTGCCATCAGTTTACGGCACGGTCTCGGAAACGACATCGGACGCATCGCTCACGTTACTAAATTTGTCGGTCGCAGTCAGATAATAATAATACGTTTTGCCCGACTCTACCTTTGTGTCCTGAAATGTGTTCGTCTTTAATAACTCCGACGTTAGCAACGTCCACTTATCTTTCGGCAGGTCTTTGTCCTCAGAGCGATAGATATTGTAACCAACAACGTCCTTTTCTATATTTACGGCCCAGAAGATCGAAATCGTTGTCGGAGCGGCTGCGACAGTGATCGAGGCAGGAGCAGTCGGAGCGAATGTATCGACCGCCTTGAATTTTACGATATTCGATTCGGAGCTTTCGATCGGCTCGGCCTGTGTGCCGACCGAAACCGCACGGACGAAATAGTAATATTCTTTGCCGAACTCAAAGAACTCATCATCAAAACCCGCAGCCGTGACCGGCGTTTTATTGAGCAGTTTTCCGGGATCCTTTGACGAAGTCGAGCGATAGACGTTGTAGCCGAGAAGGCTCGACGGCGTCGAACCGTCGATGTTCGACTGTGAAGGAAGCCATCTCAAACGGATCGCGTCCTGCGAGGCTTCGGCGGCGAGTGCTCCCGGATTTGCTGCGACCTTTGATGTCGGCTCGACAAGATGGGCATTGGAAAACGCCGCTTTCTGTCCCGATGCATTCACAAAACGTATCGCATAACGAAGCCGCGCCGCTTGGCCGGCGAATTCGAGCGTGTCTTTGTAACTAAGCGTCTTCGAACCAAAATCGGCGTCGGTTATCGCCAGCGCCGCGATCAACGTGCTGCGGTTGGCAAATTCCTCTTCCGATAATTGCAGCGGGGCATTCAGAGGCTCGGCGAGACGATAAATATCGGCGCGGCTGATGTTTGTAACGGTGCCTTTCCGGGCGTTGCGTGCGGGCATCTTCCACGAAAGAATGATCTGGTTTCCGCGTTGAAATCCTGAGATCTCGACACGCTGCAAAACCCTTTCCTTCGGCGGCACCGGAAGTCCGCGCTTGCCGCATCCGAGAAAAGATGTGCCCAAAAAACACACGAAAAATATGAAAAACGAGCCTTTTACAAAAGCGCGGTTTCGAATAGCGATCTTCTTTTTGACTTTCAGTTCTATCTCCTCTGTGTTCTCTGTGGCGAATCCTACAAAATATACTGACGCAGATCTTGATCCTGGACCAGGCCGCTCAGGTGCTCATCAACATAGGCCGCGTCAATTTTTTGATCTTTTTGCTCGAGTTCGCTGCCTAGAAAGCTGATGTCTTCGAGAAGTTTCTCGACCATCGTGTGCAGTCGTCTCGCGCCGATATTTTCGGTTGCCTTGTTGATCTCCTCGGCCATTTCGGCGAGGCGGTCGATCGCGTCGTCGGTAAAAGTGAGATTTATGCCTTCGGTTTCAAGCAAAGCCTGATACTGTTTGATCAGCGAATTTTTTGGCTGCACGAGAATGCGTTTCAGATCGTCGATGGTGAGCGATTCAAGCTCGACGCGGATAGGAAAGCGCCCTTGCAATTCTGGAATAAGATCAGAAGGTTTTGCGACATGAAACGCTCCCGCAGCGATGAACAGGATATGATCGGTCGAGACCATGCCGTGTTTTGTGTTGACGTTGGTGCCTTCCACGATCGGCAAAAGGTCACGCTGGACGCCCTCGCGCGAAACGTCAGGACTGCCTGAGCCGGATTCACGTCCGGCGACTTTATCCAGTTCATCAAGAAAAATAATGCCCGACGACTGCGCTTTTTCTAGAGCCTTGTGCGTGATCTGTTCCATATCGACAAGGCTTTCCTGCTCGTCACGGATGAGATATGTACGGGCTTCGGCGATGGTCAGCTTTCGCGTGACGGTCTTTGAAGGGAACATATTGCCCATCATATCGCGTAGGTTGACGCCCATTTCTTCCATCCCCTGGCCGCCGATAAAATCAATCGTCGCACCGCCGCGATCCTGCGTTTCGATATCAATAAGCCGCTCATCAAGATCACCGCGTCGAAGCTGTTCGCGAAGTTTCTCACGAGTGCGTGAGCCGGGTTGTTCAATTTCCGGTTTGGGATCGTCACCATCAACGTTTGGATAAGAAAGGTCCGATGGCGGCAACAGAATATCAAGCAATCGCTCCTCGACATTTTGTTCGGCACGAGGACGCACATCTTCGAATGCAGCCTGCTTGCCCATATCTACGGCAACATCGGCGAGTTCGCGTACCATGCTCTCGACATCGCGGCCAACGTATCCGACCTCGGTGAATTTTGAAGCTTCGATCTTTATGAATGGAGAGTTTGCGAGACGAGCGAGACGGCGAGCGATCTCAGTTTTGCCGACGCCTGTTGAGCCGATAATTAGTATATTCTTCGGCAGAACATCCTCAGCAATTTCTGCCGGTAGCTTTTGCCGCCGAATTCGATTACGAAGCGCAACAGCGACCGCCTTTTTCGCGGCATTCTGTCCGACGACGTATTTGTCGAGCTCGGCAACGATCTGTCGAGGCGTCAGGTCATCAAGATTTTTCTTTTCAGCAGCGGTCTCACCGCCCAAATATATCGCCATAAAAAAATTGCAGAAGCCCGCGCGTCAACAAGGGCACAACATCTAACTAAGCCCGCCAAACTAAAGTGTGATCATGGGAAGTCCCTCTTCCGATTCGCAACCTTTAGTATGTTTCAACTGCGATAAGGTTTTTTCATCGGCGCGAGCCAAACGGGTTCGTCCCAGTCTTCTATACAAATTTGCTCGATTATCATAGCTGGAGCATCGTTTTGGGGCGACAAGAATCGCTTTGCTGAAGTCGCTTAGAGCATTGGAGCGTTGACCCATTCTGAAAAAAGCAATACCGCGATTATTGTATGCCTCAGCCCGTAGGGGTTGAATTTGGATTGCTTCTGTATAATCCGCTACTGCTTTATTATCATTGCCCAATCGAGCATAGGACGTTCCCCGGTGAAAACAAGCCAGATAATCATTCTTATCCTGTCCTATTGCCTGTGTAAGATCCTGAATTGCCCGATTGTATTCTCCTTTCATGAAAAAGGCTGTTCCGCGAAAGGTATGAGCGTATTTCCTGTTTTTATTGAGATCTATGCTTCGGGTTAAATCTGAAATAGCGAAATCATAGTCTCCAAGCATTAGGTAATTGAATCCAC
>JANMDA010000144.1:0-3425 GCA_031376085.1 Chloracidobacterium sp. | reverse complement strand
CCCTGATCAGCAAGCCGAGAATTTTGTTGATCTTACTTTTCCCGTAGTGCGAACCGACGACTGTGTAAGTACCGCCAAAGCCATGAAGATCAAGCAATTCGATGGTTTGCGAATGGTCGCGTGCTGTGAGAATAACCTCGACACCTTGTTCGCGATAATGTTTGATTATCGGCGCGAACAGGGGCACGTGCGGTGAATTATCGAGGTCGATCCAGATTGCTTTGCTCAAAATCGGAAAATACTGCGGCATGCCGCTCTATTTGCGGAAAAGCTCTGCTTTTCCGGCGGACTTCACATAATAATCATACGGCTATGCCGCTGTCTCGGCGGACCGCGACACCGCGCTTTTAAAAACGTCGCAAACATACTCGATCTGTTCTGCGGTCAGTTCGGCATACATGGGCAAACTCAAGATGCGGCCCATTTGCGAATGTGCGACGGGATAGTCAGACGGTTTGTGGCCGAGATGTGCATAAGCCTCCATAAAAGGCAGCGCGATAGGGTAATGAGTGCCGGTTTCTATTCCCGCTTCGCCTAGTTTTGTCTGCACCGCATCGCGATCAGGCACCTGCACTACATAAAGATGATAAGTATGCCTCGAATATTCCGGCTCGACGGGCAGCGTCAGATCTGTATCGCGAAGAAGTTCATCATAAATATTCGCATTAGCCCGCCTTGCCTCCAGCCAGCTTTCCAGATGCGGCAGCTTTACCGACAGAACGGCTGCTTGAATACCGTCCATGCGGCTGTTGCGTCCCTCTATGGTGTGGCGGTTTTTTGCTGCCTGGCCGTGATTGGCAATAAGGCGGGCACGATCCGCGAATTCCTTGCTATTGGTCACAATTGCACCGGCGTCGCCAAATGCTCCGAGATTCTTGCTCGGGTAAAAGCTGAACGTCGCCGCATCGCCAAATGAACCGATCTTTTGCCCTTTGTATGTTGCTCCATGGGCCTGTGCGGAATCTTCGAGCACTTTCAGACCGTGCTTCCGAGCGATGGCCATTATTTCGTCCATTTCCGCAGGCAGGCCGTAAAGGTGGACCGCGATTATCGCTTTTGTTCGCGGCGTGATCTTTTCTTCGATCTTTGCCGGATCGATATTAAAAAAAACTGGCTCAATATCGACGAAGACCGGCTTTGCGCCGATGTTTGAAACGGCTTCGGCAGTGGCGATAAAAGTATTTGCCGGTAGCAAAACTTCATCGCCGGGCTCGACGCCGATAGCCTTCAAAGCGATCTCAATCGCGTCCGTCCCGTTGGCGCAGGCGACGCAATGGCTAACGCGCAAGTAGGCGGCAAAATCATTTTCAAAAGCTGCCGCATACCGCCCGCCGATAAACGCCGTTTCCGACATCACACCAGCAACAGCCGCGTCAAATTCATCCTTCAGGCTCAGATACTGTGCTTTCAGGTCAACAAAAGGAACTTTCATAAACTCACTACATTATGCGTCAAACGCACATTGTTTCAAAAGTTGAAGATCAGTGCTGTTGCATAAATAAAATTCTTGACTATTTATAGCACAATTTGCTATACTGGTCGTTATAAATATGACCCTGTAAGACAATGTCTTATTTTTTTTAATAAAGTAGTGGAACGAGCTGAAAAAATGGATGTAAATATTGAAAACAAAAGAGTTATTGGTCCCAGCAAGCGCTTGGGACAAGATGGGACAAGCAGATTTGCTCACTGGGTATAAATGTAATGATTTCTATTATTTAGACGATTTTCGAGGCGTTTCGTGTCCTATTGGAAAATCACGCTCCTTGTATGGTGCGGTAAACAAAAGTAGTATTAATATTTTGATTTTTGCTTGCTTTTTTTATGAAACAGATCCTTCAAAATATGCGTTCCGGGGTTGTGTCGGTTTATGATGTGCCGTCGCCCGGCGTTCAACGCGGCCGTTTGCTCATCAGAACAGCCGCATCATTAATAAGTGCCGGAACAGAAAAAAACGCTGTTGATATGGGCAAGAAAAGCCTGCTTGGTAAGGCTCGGCAACGCCCCGATCTCGTAAAACAAGTCATCGACAAGGCCCGCACCGAAGGCCTCATGAACACCTACACCGCCGTCAAAGCAAAACTCGACGGAACGACCGCTCTCGGCTACAGCGCGGCTGGCATCGTCGCGGCGGTCGGCGAAGATGTTTCGGGCTTTAAGGTCGGTGATCGTGTTGCGTGTGCCGGCGCAGGTTACGCTTCGCATGCCGAGGTGATCTCGGTGCCACAGAATCTATGCGTTCGTCTGCCGGACGAGATCAGCTTTGACGAAGGAGCGTTTGGAACGCTCGGGGCTATAGCTTTACAGGGCGTTCGGCTCTCACAGCCAACCTTGGGCGAAGCGTTTGTCGTCATCGGACTCGGTTTGCTGGGGCAAATTACAGTTCAATTGCTAAAAGCCAATGGCTGCCGCGTCTTCGGTATCGATATCGACGAAGGAAAATTAAACCTCGCTCGTGAATTAGGAGCGGAAATGTGCGCAACTCCCGACGATGCACGCCGACTCGTAAAAGAATGGTCACGCGGTCGCGGAGCCGATGCTGTTTTGATCACCGCCGCAACAATGTCAAATGATCCTATCGAATTGGCTGGCGACTTATCCCGGTCGAAAGGACGAGTGGTTGTTGTCGGCCTCGTCGGAATGGACGTGCCGCGAAACGTTTATTACCTCAAAGAACTAACATTGCAAATCTCAATGTCATACGGGCCGGGACGCTATGATCCCGAATACGAAGAGCGTGGCCACGATTATCCTTTTGCCTATGTCCGCTGGACCGAAGGACGCAACCTCGAGTCTTTTTTCGATCTCACCGCAAGCAAAACGATCTCGCTCGAACGCCTGATCTCACACCGCTTTCCCGTCGAACGCGGCGAAGACGCCTACAAACTGATTTCCGGCGAAACAAAAGAGTCGTATCTCGGCATAGTCCTGCAATACGACACCGCAAAAGTAATTCCGTCGCGATTGGAATTTGAAACCAAGAGATCTGACAAAGCCGCGAATATTCGCATCGGCATGATCGGAGCGGGAAGTTACGCTCAAAAATTTCTTTTGCCGAATTTCAAATCAAATGGTGCCGAGTTTTGTTCGATAGCGACGGCTGCCGGATTGACTGCGAGGGACGTTGCACGGCAATACAATTTTGCATCGTGCGTTTCAAACGCCGACGAAGTAGTAAATGACGAAACTGCAAACCTTATTGTGATCGCTACTCGCCATGATACTCATGCACCGCTCGCAGAAGCCTCACTGAGGCTAGACAAACACGTCTTCGTCGAAAAGCCTCTTGCGATGAATGATGCAGAACTTGACGGGATTTTGACAGCGGCTGCGACTTCGAGCGGAAAGCTGATGGTCGGATTTAATCGCCGCTTTTCTCCGTCGGCCAAAGAGGCTAAAGAGTTTTTCAGAGATCGCCAAACACC
>JANMDA010000134.1:0-3352 GCA_031376085.1 Chloracidobacterium sp. | reverse complement strand
TGATGTTTCGCACGAGGATTGAAGATGGCCGTTCAAGAAAAGTTTTGGAACCAGACAGCACGCCATTGCGAAGTCTTTATCTTCGGACAAATGACGCCGCGATTTACGAGATTCTCTTTAACTATTTTACCGCCGTACGACAAATATTCTGGACGGGCGAAAATAGGGTGGAAGCAATGACAAAAACTGTAGCTCTGCAAGCACTTTTCGACGTTTTGAATACATTGCTTTTGCGAATGAAAGAGCAGAAGATTCGAGATTTTTCAAGTGAATATTTCCGTAAAGTGCTTAAGCCTGCGCAGCACGTTCCCGTTGACGAAGTATTCGAATCGTCAAGCGTGGGTCGATCTGCCATTCGCAATCTGATTCAACTCAAACTCAATTTAATCCGACTAAAGACTTTGATAAAAACTAAAGACTTTAGGGCCTATTACACGTTTGCAAAGGAGGAACGGATAGCGGGGATCGATGAGGCTGTCGCGGCATGGGAGAAATGGTCTGAAGTTGAATGGGAAGACTAGCTTTGGGCTTGACCTTTCATCAAAAAAGTTCTACATTTTTCTCGTCCAAAGAAAGCATTACAAAACAAGGGGTTTTGGATAGGCGTTGAAGTAGTTTATACAGTCTCTAGAAAGCCGGGTTTGTTGATAAGACACGGTGAGAGCGGGATGTTTTAGTTAAAGCTGATCAGTTTGCATCCCGCTTGATCCGCGACCTTTCCAAGTTTTAGGCGACAGACCGCTTCAGCGATTTTCCCGCATTCTCCTGGCTCCCAAAGTTAGAACACCCACAAACCTGCATCGGAAAACCACGTCATATTCGGAAAGTTACGTCGAATCGAGAAAGTTGCGTCATATCGGGAAAATTGGTATTCCAATTTACCTCGAAGTGCGCTAGGTTGGATCGGGATCGTTGTATTTCAGCGATTTGCTCTTTGATAATCGATAGTCGGCAGCAACTGAAAAAAAAGCGGTGGGACAGTGGGACACTGACCAAAACAGGCCGACCAAAGTTTTTTTTAAAATTCGCCGAACAAGGCCAAAATGCAGCTGCAAGCCTAATGATTGCAGCATTTGCGGTGTTCGGTAGGGGTACAGAACAAAGCCGAACAAGCCGAACAAAAAAAACGGTGGGACAGTGGGACAGTTGTTAGTAGTTCAATAAAATCAATAACTTAGCTGTTCCAAAGCGTTTGGGACACTGGGACACTTGGGCGAGGCAGTTCCATCGCTTATACTTTGTGCGTATGGTTGAAAAGCTGACCGTCATTTTTTTGATTATCCTGTGCGTGCTGCTTGGGTTTTATTTGATCCTTGCGCCGTGGGACGCGCTGTTTGGGCCGTGGGGTGAGAATTATCTTCTCGTTTATCTGACGGACAAAGCTCATGCTCCGGTGCTTCAGAAAGTGGTCGCGTCGAACTGGTTTCGCGGCGGCATTACCGGTCTCGGCGTGCTCAATCTTATCATCGCGGTCTGGGAAGCCGTCCACTTTAACCAAAGCGTAAAAATGCTGCAAAGCGGCGACAAATTGTGAGCCTTCTTTTCCCCGAACAGATCATTGCACCGATCATTTACCTGATAACAAAAGGCGAGGCGACCGTCGCGAACTTTGACCAAAAGAACCGCGAGATCTTAGATGTGATCCGCCTCGCGGTCGAAGAAAAAGTTTCGCTTGTTCAGATCCGCGAAAAGAAATTGCCGGCCCGTCTGCTGTTTGACCTTACGGTAAGTGCGGCTAATGTTACGCGTGGTTCGGCGACGCGACTGCTGGTCAATGACTGGGCCCTCGTTGCGTTGGGTGCCGGTGCCGACGGCGTTCATTTTTCGGCGAGTGCGCAGCAGGCCAAAAATATTCGTGATAGTTTTGCGAATGCGAAGGATTTTATTATCGGTGTATCAACACACACGGTCGAATCGGCTCTCAGAGCGTCCCGTGAAGGTGCCGATTTCGCTGTTTTTGGACCGGTCTTTGAAACACCAGGTAAAGATTCGCAGCAGGGAATCGAAAAGCTGAGCGAGGTTTGCGAAAGGCTGCGGCCTTTTCCGGTACTCGCTCTTGGCGGGATTGATGAAGGAAATATTGCTTCTGTTTTAGCGGCCGGAGCAGCTGGCTTTGCGGCGATTCGCTCGTTGAATGATCCTGCATCGCTGCGATCTATTTGCAGGAAGTTAAGAGATGAAGGGTAAACAAGGGCAACCTGTTTGTTTGACGATCGCGGGACTAGATCCGTCCGGCGGCGCCGGAATTATAGCGGATATAAAAACATTCTCGGCCTTTGGCTGTTTTGCCGCCGCTGCAATTTCGTCAGTAACTTTTCAAAACATGACAGGCGTTTTCGGAGCTGTTCATCAAACCGCTGAGTCTGTCCGGCGACAGATCGAACCTGTGATCGATGATTATGAGATCGCCGCATTAAAAACCGGAATGCTCCCGACGCGCGAGATAATTGAGGAAGTCGCGAAAATCATTCGCGAACGTGGTCTCAAAAATATTGTTGTCGATCCAGTGGTTCGTTCGACATCAGGCTTTGACCTTATTGATGACGCTGCGTTAACAGCACTGATTGAAAAACTGTTTCTGCTTGCCGATATTATCACGCCGAATATTCCGGAGGCCGAAAGAATTGCCAACATGAAGATAACTTCGTCCAATGATATTGAAAAGGCCGCCGAAATAATGCAGTCAATGGGAGCGAAGAATGTGCTTATAAAAGGTGGACATGCTTTTGAGAAGAGGAGAAAAGGAGAAAGGGAGAAAGGGAGAAAGGGAAAACTGCGAACCGCTACGGATTATTTGTTTATCGGTGAAGACGTTCACACTTTTGAAGCTGATTTTATTGAAACTGCTGCGACACATGGAACGGGCTGCGTGCTTTCTGCGTCGATCGCTGCGAATTTGGCATTAGGAAATGATCTGGTCGAATCGGTTAGAATCTCAAAAGATTTTGTGACCGAGGCGATCAGGACTGCACCAAATCTCGGGAAAGGAAATTCACCTATCAATATTTGATCACTTTGCAGTAGTGAAAACGTTTGGAGTTTGATAAGTAACACCGAAAATGATACCCGAACGAGGGCTAAACTTTGTCAGGCCGATAGCCGCCGCGGCATCGAATCTAAGTCCTGAAGCTTTGATCTGTGTTCCGATACGAAACTGGCCAACGCTTTCGGTGCCAAGTGGTGCGGTGCCGCCGCGTGTATTCATGCGGCCGTTAACCTCGCCGAGAATGTTTACTCTGTCAGTCACGCGGTAAATTCCGGCAAGCACGTAAAGAAAGACATCGTTCTGAGTAAAGCGTTCAAGCGGTGCGCTCATAATGCCCAAACCAAGATTGCCGTAGGCGTTAAATTT
>JANMDA010000022.1:0-6851 GCA_031376085.1 Chloracidobacterium sp. | reverse complement strand
GCTGGCATTGGGGGCAGATCTTCATAATGTCTCCCTTCTGAAAAGTGATGAAGAACGAAATTATTATACTTATTAGCGGTCAAAAACGCGACTTACCTTTGGCAAGCAACGATTGGAGCAGTCATACTGGAGAATAATATGCATGTTTGTAATGTTGCATACATTCACGGTGAGAAAATGAATCCATAGTAACTGGGAATGAACGATAAACAGTCAAAATCTCTGCTCGACGTTGCTCAAGATGTTCGAAAAGAGCATCAAGCCGAATTGGAACAGGGAAAGCTTCAAATGAGTGCTTCTGATGCTGAAAATGAACCGCCAGAGGAAATTCAAATGGCCCCAGATGCCGACGACCCGAACGGCCACGTCGATGCTTAATGAAACGTTAACCCGCACTTTCCGCAAAACTTGATATGCGGAGGATATATTCCGCCGCAACGAACGCACACGCGTGTGACCTGCACCGGATTCGATCCCGAACCGCCGAATGCGGATTGCGGGCTGAAAGAAGGCGGAGCACTCGTATTTTGCTGAATCGCAGGTGTTATGTTCAGGCCGCAGCGTCCGCAGAAACGGGAATTTGTCGGTAAAGGCGATGAACATCTTGGACATGGATAGGTTGAAGAGCTTTCGCCGCGGCTGATCATCGTAAAACTCCCGCTGCCGCATCGTCCACAGAAACGCACACCCTCGGCAAACCGCGAATGGCAGTTGGCGCAGGCAACGATACCGGGCATCACACTCGAATGTATTGCACCGCCGCTGCTTCCCTGCGACGAAGAAGGCTGGCTGCCGTGCCTTGTTCTTAGCTGCGCCTGTATCACCTGTTCGCCGGTGCCGGGACGGACTTCGATAACGCGTTCGTCGTCGCGTTCGCCCGGGTTTGAAACTCGCAGAACATGCCTGCCCGCCGGAATGTCAGCCAGAATGACGCGGCCCGAACTGCCTACACTTCCCTTTCTCTCATCGTTGACATAAACCTCGGCTCCGACCGGAGCCATAACGACGAGCCGTGACTTTCCAGATGTTTTATTTTCGTCAATGTCCTCGGCGGCGGCTTCGAGTTCGGCGATCCAATCTGAAACGGACGACGGCCGATTCGAAGGCTCGATCTCAAGAGCTTTCATTATCACGCGATCGACATCAGCCGGAATGTCCGATCGGATCGACGAAAGCGGCGGTGCCTTTTGCATCACCTTTTGCATAATGAGCTGCATCATGTCGCCAGTGAACGGCGTTTTGCCGCCGAGCATCAGATAAGCGATCGTTCCCAGAGCATAAAGGTCGGCCCTTACATCGACGCCCATTTCGGGCTGCATCTGTTCGGGCGACATAAATTCGGGCGTGCCGATGATGCCGCGTGACGACGGCGTTACATTTGACGAAATGTCAGTGACTGTCTGATTTACGATCTTCGCGAGCCCGAAATCGCCAACTTTTACAAAGCCGTCGCCCTTGCCCTTTTGCATAATGAAGATGTTTGCCGGCTTGAGGTCGCGGTGCAGAATGCCAAGCTCGTGAGCGGCATCTACGCCATCAGCGATCTGTCGCAATAACCTAACAGCACGTTTGACCGGCAAAGTGCCTTCGCGGCGAAGCAGTTTGTGCAGCGTTTCTCCCTCAACGTATTCCATCACAAGATAGAAAATGCCGTCGGATGTTTCGCCGAAATCCGTAACGCTGACTGTGTTAGGATGCTGGATCGATGCTGCGGCCTGCGCTTCGCGTTCGAAACGTGCTATGGCCTCGCCTTCCTGTAGATCTTCGCTCGAGAGAATGTCCTGACGGACAGTTTTTACCGCCAGTTTTTTCGTCGCAAACTTTTTGTCTTTTGCAAGATAAACCTGCCCCATCGCTCCTCGTCCAAGCCGGCTTTCAAGCGAGTAACGGCCCGCGATGATCTGCGGCCCCGGCAGCGACAGACGAGTCTGAGTTTCGTCTACCGGGCAGGCAGCGACATCATCAGGGAAACACAGTTCGCATTTTGGACATTCACGCATAGCTCAACGATTATTTTCAACGTAAAGACGCAAAGAAGCAAAGACGCAAAGTTGTAAGAGAAATGAAACCACGGATGGACACAGATGAACACAGATTAAGAAATCAATATTTGTATCTGTGTGAATCTGTGTTTATCTGTGGTTAAATTTCCTTTTTGGTTTGGCGTTAAAAATTTCGGTTTGCTATAATCCAATTTGCTTTTTGGGTCGATAGCTCAGTCGGTAGAGCAACGGACTCTTAATCCGTGGGTCGCAGGTTCGATCCCTGCTCGGCCTACCAAAAAACAGTGCACAGTTAAGAATGCACAATGCACAATTTTTCTAATGTGCATTGTGCATTGTGCATTTTACATTGTCTTACAGTTGATGCCCCCATTTGAGAACCAGAAAGCCCAAAGTCAAGCAACGTGCTCGGCTTTGGGCTTTTAGGTAAGTTAGAAAAAATATTAACGAGACGTCTGTACCGCCGGTGTATCGTCGCGGCGCATTTTTTCTGTAAAGAATTCACCGTTCGAGCTGTTGAGGCCATAACGATAATTCGTGCTCGGCCGAAACACGGCTACGTCATACTTTCCGTCGCTGTCATAATCCGCCGGAACGGGCATATCTTCAGCGGTGCCAAAGTTGTATGACGAAAAGTTTCGCGTTTGCGGATCGAGGATGTACCATGCACCGGTTGACGGCCTGTAAATCGCAAAATCAGAAACGCCGTTACCGTCAAAATCAGCTGTCAAAGGCCTGTCGCCGCTTAATCCGAATTGCTGGTAAACGGGTATTGCAGCTGTGCTCGGAAGAACAGCCCACAATCCCGTCGAAGGGCGCCATACGGCAACATCGGCTTTTCCGTCGCCATCGTAATCACCCGTGAGCGGCTTGTCGCCGGCGATTCCCCATTGCTGTGTCCTGAACCCAACAATGCTCTGCTGTATATACCACATTCCGGTCGAAGGCCTCCACACAGCAATATCTGTTCTTCCGTCAGCATCATAATCGGCAGGAACCGGAATATCGCCGCGCATTCCAAATTGCGCTGAGACTAAACCGGTTTTTTCCTGGATATACCACACGCCGTTTGAGGGGCGAAAGACTGCAAAGTCGGACGTTCCGTTGCCGTCATAATCTGCCGAAACCAGCATATCTCCGGGCCGCCGGAAATTCGCCGCATTCATCGCTGAATCATCGGTCAAGTGCCATTCGCCGGTAGTGTTTGAGAATATTGAAGTATTTGTGCCACGGTTATCGGGGGCCGTTGCATTGTAACGCGTGGTAGCACTTATCAACCTCGTGTCCAGTATGAGAAGGCCTCTCGCCAGATCACCGACCAATATCTTTTCAAGGCCAAGATACGGGTAAACCGCCCATGCTCCGTCGTAGGTTGTCGGAAGAGCGGTCGCGATAAAGTTCGACCCGCAAACAAGGTCCCACGGCTCGGAATCGGCGAGAGCCTGCTTTTCCCGGGCCGGCGGAGCAAAAGCCCCGGGGTAAGTGTCATATTGGCCGATACGGATCGGATTTGCCCGGTTGCTGATATTGAAAACCTGCAATCCTGCCTGATACCAGGCAATGTAGAGGAAATTTCCATTCACAACCGGATTGTGCGGCGTTACTGCATTCAACCCCAAAGCCGCCATACCTATGCTGTTTACAAGAACGGGAGTGGCAGGATTAGTAATGTCGTAAACGCGGAGATCGCCCGCTGGACGACCAGTACTTATATTTTCTGAGACTTCACGACAGCTATACAACCAATTACCGTCGTCACTCGGCCACGCACTGTGCATACTGTTACCTGCGGTGGTGCTGGTGGTGTCCGAAATGAAGCCAAGCAAAGTAGGTGCCTGCGTTGTAATGTTTGAAATGTCGTATATCTCAGTGCGACCTACTTGTGTGTCGCTCCCCCAACCGGAGAAAAACATGCGGTTGCCCTTTACGACCATCGCGTGGACCCAAACGGGCTCGGTCGGAGTAATATTGCGTACAAAAACAGGCGTCGCCGGATTGGTGACATTAATCACCTTAATGGTCTTCGTGCTAAAAGCGTTGAAGTTCTCGACAAGATATGTACCGCCGTTTTGTTCAAAAACGACCATTTCGTGAATACGATTATGTGCGTTTCCATTGGTCGAATTAACCACGCCAAGCAGAACCGGACTGTAAGGATTAGTAAGGTCAACTATATGCACGCCGCCATCGCCCACGCCGCTGCCGAAATACCCGCGGTTGCCGACGATGATCGCTTCTAGAAACCGCTGGTTGTTGCCTGGGTTATACCATGACGCCAAAACGGGAGCGTCTGGGTTTGTGATGTCGTATATGAAAGCCCCCCAGCATCCATAACTTCCCTGAACGGCAATGTTCCCCGAACCAAAGAGATCAGCATACCTCAGACTTGCACCTTGTGTACTAGTACATGGCGGTGCGACCTCTCCTCTCAGGCGAACAGGTAATGCAGTCGCATTTGATGAAAGCATCATCACGAAGCCGGTGATGACGAACAGCATTAGAAATCGAGTGCGAACACGCAGAAAGGATGGTAACATTGCAAACTCCTTGATTGGATCGAATTAAGACATAACAGTCATTTTTACGCTTTTTTTATAAAAAAAGCAAACAAAAATCGCCCGCAAGGCTCGGCTGCAGGCGATCTAAAGTATGAATGCTCTATTGTTAGGACGCTTTCTGATGGGCCTCGCGAATAATGAGGTCAAATGTGCCGGGATCGACCTTGCGGAATCGGGTATTTCGATTTAGCGAAACGGCTATCGAGATGGTCGGGTTGTTGCCTTTGAATCTCATGCCGCCGGCGATCAAAAGATTGTAAAGTTCATTCACATGCAGCGGACTTCCAGCCTCGCGAAGCAGCAGCGTGCAAGCTTGTGTGATCGTCCGGTCGTTAAACCGATTACTAAGCGGCTCATAACCGGAATGGATAAGAGGCGGGCCGCCTGTCCGATTTTGATTGATATAGGCTACCGAACTATCGCGGCGATACTCCTGAGGCGATGCACCCTGACGATCTGATCGTTCGACCCGTCTTAGAACGGGCCCATGATCTTCCCCGTCATCCTCGACGATCCTGAAATTGGTCGGTCGTTTTCCTGCGCGAGTCGCAACTAGAAGGCTGTCGATCGCTTTTTCGGTTTGGGCAGCACTATTTTCAAGGGCGCCGATCTCGATGCGAAGGTTGTCGACTTCAGATTCCTTCTCACGCAGTTGGGCCATAAGCCGGTTTTGCGCATTGCGCGTTTGTCGCAAACTTTGTTCAAGTGTTGCTATAAGATTTTCGTCCAACATATTGAGAAAATTAAAGTTATTGTGTTGTGGTTACTTATGAGCTTCGGTCGATAACAAAATCCAATATATCTTCCAAACTAGAACGATACTCTGTTTGCGGTAAAACATCAATACTTTTTCTCGCGCTTAAAGCATATGTTTTAGCTTTCTCGCGTATATCGCTGAGAACTCCGTTTGCTTTCAGCTTTTGTTTGAGATCATCACGAGAAAATTCGGCGTATTCACCGTTGAACATTATATTCTCAAAAGCTGGCAGCAAGGACGGCTCGCTAATGAGAAGAGAGATTAGCGGTAATGTAAGTTTGCCCTCAAGCAGATCAGAGCCTGCGGCTTTTCCAAGCTGATCCACGTCGGAAGTGAGATCGAGAATGTCGTCCGCGATCTGAAATGCAATGCCAAGGTTCATTCCGTAATCACGCATTGCCTCTTGCTGCGATTTATCTGAACCGCCAAGTATCGCCCCAACCTCGCAGCAAGCCGAGAAAAGAAATGCCGTCTTTCGCTGAAGAATGTCAAAATACTCAGCCTCCGAAATGTCGAGGCGTCCGATCGTCGTCAACTGTATCAGCTCGCCTTCAGTCATTTTACGCGTCAGCCTAGTGAGTATGTCGATGATCTCAAGCGAACGCTCTTTTACGGTTGTTTCGAATGCTGACATATAGAGCCAGTCGCCCATCAGCACCGCCGTCTGATTACCAAATCGGGCGTTAACCGATGAACGGCCTCGCCGCATATCAGCGTTGTCTATAATGTCGTCATGAACCAGCGTAGCCGTGTGCAGCATCTCCATCACGGTTGCAAGGCGAATGACATTGTTCTCTTTTCCCATGCCACCGACAGCGTAGTTGGACAGTATCAAAAGCGTCGGCCTTATACGTTTACCACCCGACGCGCGCAGATATTCCCCCAGATAATTGATGACCTGAACATTTGACGAAGCCTGCCGCTCGAATTCAGTTTCAACAAGCAACAATTCTGGCTTGATAAGATCGAAGATACTTTTTGAAATGAGGGTAGGAACAAGCCGTTCCCGCATCTGAGCGAATGTCTGCATCGCGGTTAATTTGATCGGTAGTTGTCGAATGTCATATCGATACCAAAATCTTTCGCTTTGAGTTTTGCCATCACTTCCTGAAGCGTATCGCGGTCCTTGCCGGAAACGCGAACGGTTTCGCCCTGGATCGAGGCCTGAACTTTGAACTTTTCGTCTTTGATATAACGGACGACCTCTTTCGCTTTTTCGATCGGAATTCCCTGCTGGATCTTGACCGCCTGGCGGACTGTGCCGCCGGCGGCCGGCTCGATCTTTTGATAATCGAGAGCTTTTAGCGAAATGCCGCGTTTGACGAACTTGCTTTGCAGGATGTCGTTCATGTTACGCAGTTTGGTCTCGTCCTCAGCCGAAAGCACAAGGTCCTTGTCCTGCAACTCAACGGTCGCCTTACTGCCTTTGAAATCAAACCGCTGCGAGATCTCTTTAGTCGTCTGATTGAGGGCGTTAGTGACCTCAGCGTAATCGGTTTTTGAAACTATGTCGAATGAATTTTCTTTTGCCAT
>JANMDA010000446.1:0-10688 GCA_031376085.1 Chloracidobacterium sp. | reverse complement strand
TTTAAGGAGCCGGCTTCTTACTTAACAGCCGGAAAGCTTGACACCAGCTCGCCGATGCCGCTCGAATCGACATAGCCGACACCCGCCAGATTGAGCAGGATCTTGTTCTTGCCTTCGCCCAGAAGCCGTCGAATCGCTGTCCTCAGCGCCACGCTGCCCTCGCCGATCGTAACCTTGCCGTTAAGATCAAGTATTGCAACATCGCCAGCCTGGCGTTCAGTAATATTAATATCAGACATTGTTATCTCCTCAAGTTTGTTTTAATTAGCTTAATAGCCGATTCTAATCCACTCTAATCGAAAATCCAAGTAACAATAAGAATTTATCCAGAGTTTATCGTTTTTTGAACATTTTTACGACGAGGCCGCCTTGTGAGTGGTTTGACCACTCGACTTCGTCCATAAATGAACGCATGAACAAAATGCCGCGTCCATGTGTTTTTAATAAATTCTCCGGGTTTGTCGGATCGGGTATTTCTTCAACCGAAAACCCTTCACCGAAATCGCGGACTGTGATCCCGAATCCTTCGACGGAATCTTCCATTTTTACTTCGACATTTTTTGCCTCGTCGAACTTGTTGCCATGCTTGACAGCGTTGGCGACCGATTCGCGAATCGCCAGATCGATAGCAAAGATGAACTCATCGCCGAGACCGCGTTCGCGGGCAAACTCGTCGGCTTTTGAGGCTGCTTCTTCGACCGATTCGATGCGGCTCGGCAGCTTGATTTCGCGTATTTCAGACACAGTATATGATTTGTAAGTTATCGGTTTACCGCAGTTGCTGTCAAGACAAACCCCTGCAATAAATTCTAAAATTGTCGATATGAAGATCAATCCCGCAAACTCAGTGCACGGAATTGTTGATTTGCCGGGCGACAAATCGATCTCTCATCGTGCCGCGCTGTTGGCGGCGATGGCAGTCGGCGACACGCGGATAGAAAATTTCAGCACCGCTGCGGATTGCCAAACCACGATCAAATGTCTCAAAGAATTAGGCGTCGATATCTCGCATGATGGATCTGCGGTTGTTGTAACAGGCGTCGGCAAAACAGGCTTTCGCAGACCGGAACGAACTCTTGACTGCGGAAACAGCGGCACGACGATGCGTCTGCTCATGGGCATTCTCGCCGGGCAAGATTTTGAATCATCGCTTAGCGGTGATGAGTCGCTTCAAAAAAGGCCAATGCAGCGCGTGATCGATCCGCTAGAAAAAATGGGAGCGCGTATCAACTCAAATAACGGCAAACCTCCGCTAACGATAACAGGCACAAATCCGCTGCAATCTATCGAACATGTGCAGCAAATTGTTTCGGCGCAGATAAAATCGAGCATATTGCTGGCTGCCCTCAACACCGAAGGTGTAACTGTGGTTATCGAGCCGATTGCGACACGAGATCACACAGAGCGAATGCTCGAATGGTTTGGCGTCGAAGTACAGATCGAGAGAAACGAGGATAGGACACGAATTGCAGTCTCAGGAGATTCAAGACTCACGGCCCGCGACCTTAAAATTCCGGCCGATATTTCATCAGCTGCGTTCTTTATGATCGCAGCCGCGTGTTTTAATGGATCGGACGTAACGCTCCCAAATGTCGGCGTTAATCCGACAAGAACGGCGATCTTCGATCTTCTCGTCAGTCTCGGAGCGAACGTCGAAATTCTCGACGCCGACGAAATCTGTAACGAGCCTGTAGGAAAAATTCGTGTTCGCGGCGGCTTGGGCTCATGTGATAATAAAGTTATCCTCGATGGGCCGGTGATCGCGGGGCTGATCGATGAGCTTCCGATAATTGCGGTCCTCGGCACACAACTCGATCAAGGCATTGAGGTTCGCGATGCAGGGGAGCTTCGTGTCAAAGAGACCGACCGCATCGCAGCAATCGTGGAGAATCTCAAAAGAATCGGTGCCGATGTTACAGAATTTGAAGACGGCTTTAAGGTGGAACGGTCGTGGCTAAAAGGTTCGGTCGTCGATTCATTTGGCGATCATCGAATCGCAATGGCATTTGCCGTTGCAGGGCTTTTGGCAGAGGGAGAAACCGAAATAACCGGGGCGGAGTGCGCCGATATTTCATTTCCGGGATTCTATGAAACGTTTGGATATATCGTAAAGTAAGAATTATTGCCCGCGAAAAACACGAAAAATTAAATCTTTTTTATTTCGCGTCTTTCGCGTATTTCGCGAGCAAAATGAAATCTTATGAATAAAGATGTTCGCGTTGCATTGACAGGCTTTATGGGCGTCGGGAAATCGAGCGTCGCGCGGCATCTTGCGAATATGCTCAAGTCCAAAAAGATCGATCTCGATGCTTTTACTGAGAAAAATGAAGGGCGTAAGATCGCTGAGATCATAGATGCCGACGGAGAAGCCAAATACCGCGAGATCGAAACCAAAAACCTCAAAGAGGTTTTGAATCTGTCCGATATAAAAGTACTTTCCTTGGGCGGCGGCGCGTGGACGGTCAAGGAAAACCGCGATCTTCTAAAAACGCACGGTTTCACAAGCGTGTGGCTCGATGCTCCGTTCGATCATTGTTGGCGAAATATTGCCTTTTCGCGAAAAGACCGCCCTCTTGCGAGAAACAAGCAAAAGGCCCTAAAACTCTTCGAAGACAGGCAAAAATTATACTGCCTCGCCGAATGGCACTTTGTTGTCCGGCCCGATTTCACATCATACGATGTCGCCCGGACGCTGAAGGAAGAGATTTTTTCCTGATCGGCACCTTCCTGTTGCTAAATATCTTGTTTTGGAGCAATATATTTCTACTAATTTAATTACTGATCTCCGAACTCGTCTTCGGAAAGGTTTTTTGCTTAGTATCGCCTTTTACAAAGGCTAATTGCGATAATTAAAGGACAAAATATAAACATTTTGGAGGAAGTAATGAAAACTAAATTTTTTACAGTTATTATGTTGGCCGTCGCTCTTTTTCTGAGCGCTTGCGGCGGCAAAAGCGATGCAGACCTGCAAAAAGCGGCCAGTGACAAGCTGACAGCCGATAAGGTCGCCGGCGTCACTGTTGCCGTTAAAGACGGAGTTGCAACGCTGTCCGGCGAGGTCGCCGATATTACCGTCAAAAACAAGGCTGTAGCGGGCGTAAAGGGCATCGAAGGGATCAAATCGGTTGATGACAAAACTACGCTGAAGCCGCTGCCAACAACGCCATCAGTACCGGCGGGTGAAGAGCCGAAAACGGATGCGATGAAGAAAGGTATCATAGATGAATCGTTGAAGAAAATGGGCATCAGCGGAGTCACCGTCGACGTTAAAGATGGCGTCGCTACACTTACCGGCACGATTCCCGGGGACCGAAAGGCCGAAGCCATGAAGGCCGCAATGGAAGCCGACGTTACAAAGGTAAACAACCAGCTCAAATTCAAATAGGCCGATTAAGGAGGAAATATGTCATTACAAGAGAAATATCAAACACTTCTTGAGCTCGCTAATTCTAACGGCACGACCTATGAGTTGAGCGAAGGAGACGGAGTTCTGCATGTCAACGCAACCGCACCGAGCGCTGAGGCAAAACAGGCGCTTTGGGACGAATACGAACGGCTCGACCCCGATTTTCGTTCGGGCGACCTGGTGCTCGACGTCACCGACAGTAGCGCTGCCGGCGGCGGAGCTAACACCTACACTGTCGAATCCGGCGACAACCTAAGCAAGATCGGCGCCAAATACGGCATCACCTGGAAAGCGATCTACGACGCCAACCGCGACATCATTAAAGACCCCGACATGATCCATCCGGGACAGGAATTGAAGATTCCGGGTTAAGCACATCGTAGATATTATTTGAAGAAGCCTGCATGTTAAATCGTGCAGGCTTTTTTGTTTAGAGTCGATAGTTTCTAACGAATCTGTTAAATTCCACTTAATGTCTCTGGAAACAGATTTTATCGTCATTGGCAGCGGCGTTGCGGGGTTGCGGGCTTCGATCGAGCTTGCGCAAAGCGGCGGGCGTGTCACGGTTCTTACTAAAGACAAAGCCAGCGAATCGAACACCGAATATGCTCAGGGCGGCGTTGCGGTTGTGCTCTCGGACGATGACAATGCCGAGTTGCATGAGGACGACACGCTTGTTGCCGGTGCGGGGTTATGCGATCCGCAAGCTGTTGAAACGCTTGTCACAGAAGGCACGAAATATATAAAACAGCTTATCGAATGGGGAACGGAATTCGACCGCGAAGGCGGCAAGCTGGTTTTTACCCGAGAGGCTGCTCATTCGCGTCGGCGCATACTGCACGCTCACGGCGATTCGACCGGGGCAGAGTTCGTTCGTGCGTTGATCGCTCGTGCGGGACAAGAGAGAACAATAAATCTGACGCCTTTCGCTAATACCGAAAGCATGATCGTGCAGGAAGGCCGATGCGTGGGCGTCAGGTTTCTCGATCCGGTTTTGCGGGCACCGCGTGAAATTTATGCAAAGGCGGTGATCATGTGCACAGGCGGAGCGGGTCAACTATATCTGCACACCACAAATCCGTCGGTCGCGACCGGCGATGGAATGGCAATGGCATATTTCGCAGGTGCCGAAATGGCGGATATGGAATTTATTCAGTTTCATCCGACGGCATTGAATCTCGAAAAAGCTCCGCGATTTTTATTGAGTGAAGCAATGCGTGGCGAAGGCGGCATTCTCAAAAACAAATACGGCGAACGCTTTATGCCGCGTTACGACGAGCGGGCTGAACTTGCTCCGCGAGACATTGTTTCGCGCTCGATAGTTGCCGAAATGCGTCGAACCGGCACGCGAAATGTCTTTCTGGACATGACAGCTCTCGACGAAGATTTTCTAAAACACCGCTTTCCAAAGATATACGAAACCTGCAAATTTTACGGCCTCAATATTGCGACCGATATGCTTCCGGTCTCGCCGGCGTCACACTACTGCATGGGCGGCATCCGCACCGATCTGTGGGGCCGAAGCACCGTTCCGGGACTTTATGCTGCAGGCGAGGTTTCGTGTACCGGCGTTCACGGAGCAAATCGCCTTGCGTCGAATTCCTTGCTCGAAGGTTTGGTTTTTGGAGCGAGGGCAGGCGAAGCAGCGGCTCTCGACAGTAGGCAGTTGGCAGTTGGCAGTTGGCAGTCAGGCGGAAACGCGAGTGTGAACGAGCGTGCACATCTGCAAGCTACAATTTCGACAGCAGTCAAGAAACGCGTCAAGCGAATAATGTGGGAACGTGTCGGCATTCTCCGCGACCGCGACTCGCTAAAGCGGGCATTGAGAGAATTCGATCAGATGAAGTCGGGAAATTTGAGTTTGTCATCACGAAACTTCGTAACGCTTGCACAACTCGTCGCGGCCGCAGCCCTTTGGCGCGAGGAATCGCGCGGCGGACATTTTCGCACCGATTTTCCCGAAAAACATGAGGCGTGGAGAGTTCACTCAATTCAAAAAAGCGCCCATGAGATCTCGGCTGCCCAAAGCATCAACTTTGTAAGCAAAACTGGTGTATAATTTAAGCCTTCCGAAGGAATTTAGATTACTTTAAAGGTTATGGAAAACACCGCCACGACTCTCAATCTGGCGTCGATAATTTCGCATCATGCACGGCTTGCCCCACAACGTGAAGCAGTCGTGTGGGAAGATGTGCGAATGACCTTTGGCGAGCTCGATAAACTGTCGAATAAGGTTGCTAATGCTCTCGTCGAAATTGGCATCGGCCACGGCGACAAGGTCGCGTTATGCTGTCCCAATCTGCCGTGTTTCCCTGTTGTTTATTACGCAATAATGAAAGCTGGGGCAGTGGTTGTGCCGCTAAACGTGCTCTTCAAACCGCGCGATATCGCTTATCATCTGTCCAATTCGGACGCGAAGGCGGTGTTTACATTTGAGGACGTACCAGATCTGCCGATGGCTCAAAATGTTAAAGAGGGCTTTGATCAGGTGGCAACGTGTCGCGATCTGATCGTACTGACCAAAGATGAAACGACCCCAAGCCCGTTTCCTGAATATCCAACACTTTACGAACTGATAGCCGATAAGAGCGAGAGTTTCGAGATCTATCCAACGCGGCCTGACGATACCTGCGCGATCCTGTATACCTCAGGCACGACCGGCCAGCCAAAAGGAGCCGAGCTAACGCATCTCAATCTGATGACAAATGTGACGGCCACTTGGGCGACGCACTTGCCAATGTTGGATTTTACCGACAGCGTTCAAAAAACTGTGCTGATCACGCTGCCGCTTTTTCATACGACGGGCCAAACCGTGCAGATGAATACAAATCTCTATGGCGGCTGTCGCGTTGTCCTGCTGCCGCGATTTGATGCAAAAACCGTCCTTGAAACAATGGCCGCAGAGAAAGTGAATTTCTGGATCGGCGTGCCGACGATGTATTGGACATTGCTGAAATTCGTCAATGAAACCAGCTGTGACGTAAGCCGCATTGCCGAAAATATGAAGGTCTGCACATCGGGCGGGGCTCCGATGCCGGTCGAGGTGATGAAGGAATTTCAGGAGAAATTCGGCGTTAGCATTCGTGAAGGTTACGGCCTTTCGGAAACTTCGCCGCTCGCAAGTTTTAATCACTTTGACAAACCTTCGAAACCAGGCACCGTCGGCCAGCCGATCTTCGGTGTTGAGGTCAAATGTTTTGATGACGACGACAACGAGGTTCCTCGCGGGACGCGCGGTGAGGTCGTGATTCGCGGCCCGAATGTGATGAAAGGCTACTATAAACGTCCCGAAGCTACCGCTGAAGCATTTCGCAGCGGCTGGTTTCACACTGGCGACATCGGCGTGATCGACGACGAAGGGTATCTCGCGATCGTTGATCGCAAAAAGGATATGATCCTGCGAGGCGGTTACAACATTTATCCGCGCGAACTCGAAGAAGTCATAATCACGCATCCTGCGATCTCGCTTTGCGCCGTTATCGGCGTTCCCTGCGAGCGTCTCGGTGAAGAGGTAAAAGCATTCGTTGTCCTAAAACAAGGCCACGATCTCACCGCCGAAGAATTTATCGAATGGTGCCGCGAACAGATCGCTGCAAACAAATATCCGCGTCATGTCGAGTTCCTATCAGAATTACCCGTTGGCGGAACCGGAAAAATAATCAAACGCGCCTTGCGTACAGAGACTGCCTGACATCAACGGAAAATTACGTCGTGTCAGAACCTGGAGCGATAGCGACTGGGTTCTTGAAGGTCGGAAAGTTACGTCATATTCGGAAAACCACGTCAAATCGAGAAAGATACGTCATATTCGGAAAGTTACGTCATATCCGGAAAGTTGGTATTCCAATTTACGCAAAACGGCGCTAGTGTGAAGTTCGAGGGGATTTCCAAGTGTTAAATTCGCGGTTAGCAAATGTGCATATTGTTAACTGATTTTTATAAGGACATCCGGCGTGGATCAAATGAGGGTTAAGAATCAACAAAGGGACGAGCGTGTCAGAACCAGGAGCGATAGCGACTGGGTTCCTTATCATTTAGGTTCCGGGACGCGCAAATAAAAATCAACGGGTTTCATTTTTCTTGTGTTCTCTTAGCCTTTGTGGTGAAAAAACTCTGGGACGCAAAATTGCGGACACTTTCCTGTCCCCAACGGGGACAAAGATAATAGCCCAGGGTCAGGCCGCAGGCCGCAACCGTGGGTACGACGTCACACACCACACCGACCCTGAATGGGTCGAACAATGGGTGCATGATGTTGCTAAAAATCTCAGGGACGCGCATTTTTAACTAAGCAGACGCCGGAGTAGATGACGGCATATGCGAAGCGGAAAAACTCTGGGACGCGCTTTTTCCCAGATTTCTTTGCGACTGTGTGTTAAAAAAATCTCAGGGACGCTCATTTCGACTCAGCGAAAGCCGGAGTAGATGACGGTTTATACCGAACGGAAAATCTCAGGGACGCGCTTTTACCGACCTCTTTGCGACTTTGCGTTGAAAAAATCTCTGGGACGCACACATAAGAACAGCGACTGATTTCATTTCTCTGTGTCCTCTGTGCCTTTTGTGGCAAAAAAATTCTCAGGGACGCGCTTATAAAATATGCATTGCCTAAAGCCGATCATTATCATTTTTGCCCTCGGCTGTTTCGCGGCCGCTTGCGTTTCAACTAAGACGTCTCGTTATTCGATATCTAGTAGCAAGTCATACGAGGCATCTCTCTTTCGCCAAAACTGCGCGATTTGCCACGGGCCCGAAGGCGAAGGAAAAACCCTTGAGGATGGCCGTGTAATTCCAAACATTCGCGACGGCGCACATAAATACAACTCGGATGCAGAGATATACAACCACATTGCCAATGGCGGCAATGGAATGGCGCCGTTTCGCGATCAATTGACCGAGCGCGAATTGAGATTGATGGTAGATTTTGTGCAAAAAGACTTAAGACGAACGAATTGAAACCACAGATAGAAACAGATAAACACAGATTTTAGTTTTGTTGTTATCTGTGTCTATCTGTGTTCATCTGTGGTTAAATTATCTATATGAAAGTTCTTATTACGGGCGCAAGTGGCTTGATCGGGCAAGCGCTGCAAAGATCGTTTGAAGACACAGGTTATGAATTGCTGCTCGCATCGCGTAAAGAACCGACCGACGATCAGCACATTCAATGGAGCATTGAGGAAGGGTTTACTGATCCGGAAAAACTCGAAGGTATCGATGCGGTCGTTCATCTCGCCGGCGAGAATGTCAGCGGCTTTCGCTGGACCGACGATAAAAAGAAAGCGATCCGTGACAGTCGAGTTCTAGGGACGCGAAATGTTGTTGACGCCATTTCAAAGCTAAAAAAGAAGCCGAAAGTTTTAGTTGCGGCATCTGCCATCGGTTTTTACGGAGAACGCGGTGACGAGGAAGTCACCGAGTCCAGCGCGATCGGCGACAACTTTCTCGCCGGCGTCTCAAAAGAATGGGAAGCCGAATCGCGCCGTGCTGAAGATGCCGGCATCCGCACCGTCCTGCTTCGCACCGGCATAGTGTTGTCGAAGGACGGCGGAGCGCTCGCAACGATGCTCACACCTTTCAAACTCGGTGTCGGCGGCGTGGTCGGCAGCGGTAAACAATGGATGAGTTGGATATCGCTTGACGACGAAATTGAAGTCATCAACTTCGCCATCGAGAATGAAAATCTTCGCGGAGCCGTCAATGCGGTTTCACCAAACCCTGTAACAAATGAAGAATTTACAAAGACACTCGGCGAGGTACTTTACCGTCCGACATTTCTGCCGCTCCCCGAATTTGCCATCAGCATGATCTTCGGCGAAATGGGCGACGCATTGCTGCTTGCAAGCACAAAAGTTCTGCCAAAACGTCTCGAAGAAGCCGGATTTGAATTCAAATACTCTGAACTGAAAGCTGCCCTTGAGCATGCCACAAAATAGATGAGTTTCTTAAAAAATATTCTTGGCAAATCGGATGAGCCGATAACATCTTATGCGGATTTCTGGACATGGTTTAAGAACAATGAAAAAGTATTCTCTAAAGTTGTTAGGGAGCGGGGCGACATTGAGCACGATTTTTTTGACAAGGTTACGCCTAAGCTTAGTCAGATAATTGATGGACTCTTCCTATTAACCGGGGGCGGAGAGACGCTTGAATTGGTATTTACGCCTGACGGAAACATCAAAAAAATCATTTTTGCAGAGGAACTGGTCGAAGCTGCTCCGCATATAGATGGCTGGAAGTTTCTCGCACTAAAACCGGACGCAGGCCATAGCGGATTTTACCTGACTATGGGCAAAAATAAGTTTTCGCTCGACAGCCTGCATTTTTACTCTAAGGAATTATGGGAAAACCCAGATGAAATAGCTATTTCCATTACACACGATGACCTCAATAGCGAAAATCGCGATGCGATAACTGGCGGCATTTACATCTTTCTGGATAATTTTCTCGGTGAACTTGCATTTGCGACTATCATAGATGACCTCAAGGTATGTGAAAAAAAGGATTTGCCAAGCGATCTAGTTGCTGTTCAAGACCTAAAGAAATATTTGTCGGATAGGCAGGCTAAATTTGTTGAAAAATACGAAGGTGCTCGTTTTAACACTGAGGATGACTCTTTCTCGATTATGGAAGGCGAACTCGAAAGCGGACTCCCGCTTATTGCAGTCGTGAATACAACACTTCTGACATGGGATCGGAAAGCATCTCATCCATGGATATCAGGAATTGCTTTCGAATATGCTGACACGAATAACAATGGCATGCCTGATAATAGTACATATCAACTCTTAGGTGACATAGAAGATGAAATTCTTAACGACCTAAAAGACTATGAAGGGTATTTGAATATTGGCAGAGAAACTGCAAATAACGTAAGGACTGTTTATTTCGCCTGTAAGGATTTCCGGAAGCCATCTAAAGTATTTGATCGAATCAAAAAGAAGTATTCGGGAAAATTTGGAATAGATTTTGATATCTATAAGGACAAGTATTGGAAATCCTTCGACCGTTTCCTTCCGATCGATGGAGATGGGGCTGTCAGTTAAGCCGTAAGACCTTGGAGAATTGGCCGACTCGGTGCTGCGTCAGATTCAAACGGTGCTATTTGAAGATTCAATAAATATTCGCCGTCGGCAATATCGTTCGGCACATTCGGTGAATAGCGGCCGAGGACGGCTTCGACAATTCGCGCGATCTCGCCAAACGCGATGCGGCGGTCAAGGAACGCGGCCACTATTTTAGGAATGTTGAGCTTCTTTTTGAATTTCTTGCCATCAGAATC
>JANMDA010000443.1:0-2343 GCA_031376085.1 Chloracidobacterium sp. | reverse complement strand
CTCGAGGTCTGCACGCGAGACAAACTTTGTCTTGATTGGCAGCTTCTGCGCCGCTAGATTCATAGCTTCGCGAGCCAACGCCTCGTCAACACCCTGGATCTCATATAAAACGCGTCCCGGCTTAACAACCGCAACCCAATGATCGGGAGCACCCTTACCGCTGCCCATACGAGTTTCTGCGGGCTTTCGCGTGATCGGTTTGTCCGGGAAAATGCGGATCCAGATCTTGCCGCCACGTTTTACATGACGTGTCATCGCGATACGGGCCGCTTCAATCTGGCGGTCAGTAATCCACGCCGCCTCTAGTGTTTTGAGGCCAAAATCACCAAAACTGAGCTTTTCGCCGCGTGTCGCTTTTCCGCGCATACGGCCTTTCATTACTCGTCGGTGCTTGACCTTTTTCGGCATTAACATAACTAAATTTCCTCTTCTAACTGCCTACCGCTTGCTGCCAACTGCCTACCTTCCGCCGCGATCATCCCGTCTCGGCCCGCGATCATTACGTCTGGCACCGCGTTCGACCTTAACTTCGTTCATCGGGTCGGTCGTCGTTCCGCGAGCCATCGAAGCATTCGGATCGAGAATCTCGCCGCGATATATCCAAACTTTTACGCCGATGATACCGAATGTCGTCAACGCTTCCGCAAATCCAAAATCAATATCCGCTCTCAAAGTGTGCAGCGGCAATCTCCCTTGCAAAGACCATTCGGTTCTCGCGATCTCAGCTCCGTTCAGGCGTCCGGCGATCATGACCTTGATGCCTTGCGCCCCAAAACGCTGCGACTCTTCCATAGTCTTTTTCATCGCACGGCGAAACATAATGCGTTTCTCCAATTGCTGTGCGATCTTCTCGGCCTGAAGCTGAGCATTAAGTTCAGGATGACGAATTTCCTGGATCGAGATCAGCACTTCGCGGCCGGTCGTCCGTGAAAGGTCCTCACGAAGCTTTTCGATCTCGGCACCTTTACGTCCGATGATAATGCCAGGACGCGATGTATAAATAATGATCTTTAATCGAGTGGCGGCACGTTCGATATCGATATGCGAAACACCGCCGCCGCCAAATTTTCTTTTCAGA
Organism: Chloracidobacterium sp.; assembly: GCA_031376085.1. GTDB lineage: Bacteria > Acidobacteriota > Blastocatellia > Pyrinomonadales > Pyrinomonadaceae > OLB17. Next base: position 1,265 of record JANMDA010000443.1, on the reverse strand, counting down.
TCGCGCTTTAGTTTCAGGTCTTCAGCTAAAAACTTGGCAAAATCATGCTTCGCAAACCAGTGCGAATGCCAATCTTTGTTGTATCCGACCCTAAAGCCGTATGGATGAACTTTCTGTCCCATAATTAGTCTCTATTGTCTTTCGAGATCCTCGTTCGTCTTTTCCATGACCTCATCAACCGGCTTTTCTGCATTTTCTTCAGCCGTAGTATGTGAAGATGTTTCGTGTGCCGCCGAAACTTCAGCGTCCATTTCAGCCTTGTTCTCTTCGACGATCTCGGCCTGCGTTTCTTCTGCACCAGCAGTTTCCTCAACCGGAGCAGCTTCAATGGTTTCTACCGCAACCACTTCCTCAACCGATTCTTCAACCTCTGCGGCCTTCTTCTCTTTCTTTTCCTTCTTTACCGGAGCCGCCTCTTTCTTCTTGGCATTCTCGGCCTTTCTCGCTGCTATCCGCTCGGCACGCAGTGCTTCAAGTCTTATCTGATCTTCGGTCTTCGCCTTTTCTTCGCTCGTAACCTGAATCGTGATGTGGCAATAATGTCGCTGTTCGCGATATGCACGCCCCTGCGGAGCCGGTCGCATTCTTTTACGTCCTTTGGTCGGCCCCATATCGACAAAACAAGTCTTGATCCAAAGATCGTCCGGATCAATCGCGATGTTGTCTTGCTCGGCCTTGTAAGTCGCATTTGCGATCGCCGAATTAAGGCACTGCGCGATCGGGTCGGCCGCACGCTTGTCGGTAAATTTCAGGATCGACAACGCACGCGATACATTAACGCCGCGGATCATATCGATCACAAGCCGCGCTTTTCGCGGGCTGCCTTTTAGATATTTTGTTTTTGCTATCGCTTCCATAACAGTTGTCAGTAGTCAGTGGACAGTGGACAGTTTCAGAAATCTTTCTGATCACTGACCATCTGCCACTATCCACTATTTCCTCTTAGCCATCTTCTCCGCTTTCGTTCCCGGATGCCCCTTAAACATTCTCGTCGGCGAAAATTCGCCCAACTTGTGGCCGACCATATTCTCAGTAACAAATACCGGAATGTGGCGCTTGCCGTTGTGAACGCCAAAGGTCAAACCCACCATATCGGGCGAGATCGTCGAGCGTCGCGACCATGTTTTGATCGCGGGCGGCTTCATCGCTCCATCGGCAAGCCGTCGCAGCATTTTTTGAACGCTAAGATCGATAAACGGTCCTTTTTTTAATGAACGTGGCATGAATCAATTTTGGATTTTGGATTTTGGATTTTGGATTTCATT
>JANMDA010000428.1:0-3340 GCA_031376085.1 Chloracidobacterium sp. | reverse complement strand
GGCAGCTTGCCTGCGTGTGAAAAAGCCGAAGACTCTAAGGCTGGCATCCTGCGTTCCGACGCCATTATTCATAACCCATACGGCATCGTGCCTGTATTTCATTTCGCTAACAATGCCGATCTCGGTGCGAACGGCCGTTCGGAGCTCGAAGCCGCGATGCCGGTGCAGGACGGTTTGAATAAATCTGTACTCGACATGCTTGTCGCGATGGAATATGCGGCATATCGCCAGCGTTGGGCCGCCGGTATCGAGATCGAATTTGACGCGGACGGCAAACCCATTGCTCCTTTTAAGGCTGGCGTCGATCAAGTCTGGATCACCGGCAAGTCCGAAGCGAGATTTGGCGATTTTGAGACGACGGCGCTCGACCAGTTTCTAAAGGTGAAGGACAGCTTTCGCATCGACATGGCGTCGGTCACAGGGACGCCGCTGCATTATTTCTTGCAGCAAACGGGCGGCTTCCCGAGCGGCGAGAGCCTGAAAAAAGCCGAGACGCGTTTCCTCGCAAAGGTCCGCAACCGTCAGGAATCCTTTGGCCAGGTTTGGGCAGACGCGATGTCCTTTGCACTGATGATCGAGGGCCAGGGACGCGCGATTCGCCTCATCACCGAATGGGAAGATCCCGCCCCAATGGCCGAACGCGAATTTCTCGAAAACATCCTGCTCAAAAAACAGATCGGCCTGCCCGTTGAACAAGCGCTGCTCGAAGCAGGCTACGGCGAGGCGGATGTGAAGGCGATGGTGAAAGGATCAGGCGTCGAATGATGGCGGCGACGGTGAGTCAATGGCAGTCGATTCTGAACGGTCTGAAAAATAATCGTTCGCGCTCTTAGACGCACCGATAGCAAATGCCAGGAAAAACGAAATTAAGATGCGACCAATGACAACGATTTGACCCAACAATAAGCCATTTTGGGTGGTTGGATCGGTCCAATTAAAAATAATGACGGCGCCATTGATGGCAAAAATTCCGTTTATCGCGAAACACAGAATTCCAAGTCGCTGGCCCCATTTAGATCTGTCTCGAATTGCAATGAACGTGAATATCATGAGGGCGCAGAGCACCAAATTAAAAATAAGAAAGCCTGTACTGGAGTAATCAGATTGTACAAACGCGTCCCACTTGCGATAGAGGAGTTGTAAGTTGAGCAGGACAAGCACCGCGATATAAATGAGCGATAGCCATATAACGGCAGGACGGTTGACCTTATTTTCCATGATAGTTTTACCGCGATTGTTATAACACGAGGCGGCGAATAAACAAAGACACAATTTATCACTATGAAAAAACAAACAGAAAACACAACACAAAACACGCCGCCAAACGATGGTGGTGAAACCGTTGCGTCCCAGGACGTAACTCTTACGGAACTTCAGGCTGAGAACGAACAGCTTAAGGCGACGATCAGGCTTAATGAGGCTCACCGGCAGATAACGGGCGAGCTTGCACAGGCCGGAGCACGTTCGCCGGAATTGCTGTTCAATTCTGTCAGGGACGCGCTGCAGTTTGCCGACGACGGCACGCTGCTGAACTCGGCTGCCTTGCTCCAAAAACTCAGGGACGCGCATCCCGAACAGTTTGGGACGCATCAGCCTATCGGGTCAATCGATGCCGGAGCAGGGATAGCAACCGCCCCGCAATTGACCAGGGACGCGCTTCGCAAGATGAAACCGGCCGAGGTCGCCGAGCTAGATTGGAACGACATAAAGCGCGTGCTGGCTAACTAGTAGTTTTTTAACGCGGATTAAGCGGGTGAGGCGGATCAATCGGATCAGAAAAATATATATACCTGATTTAGATCCGCGTAAATCCGCTCCATCCGCCTGATCCGCGTTTAAAAAATCCATAACAAACACACAAGAAAAAACTTAAACACACAAGGAGAAAACATGTCATTAGATTTTATACCCACAGTTTGGGCGGCGAGATTGCTCGTCGCATTGGAAAAGGCTCTCATATATGGACAAGGGAATGTGTCCAATCGCGATTACGAGGGCGAGATACGAAAGGCCGGAAACACCGTCAAGATCGCGTCGATCGGCGACGTTACCGTTGCCACATATACAAAGGATACAGACATCACCGACCCCGAGTCGCTTACCGACGACGAGCAGACGCTGCTTATAAATAACGCGAAATACTTTAACTTTTACGTCGACAGCATCGACCGAGCACAGCAGAACGTCAATGTGCTGGACGAAGCGATGCGGCGTTCGTCGTGGAAGTTGCGTGACGAATCGGACACATTTCTCGCGGCCGCGATGGACGCTGCCGTGCCGAGCGGCAACAAGATCGGCTCGGTCGCAACGCCAAAGGTGCCGACCAAGGCCGACGCTTACGAGTATCTCGTCGATCTCGGCGTCCTGCTCGATGAGGCAAATACGCCGATGGACGGCAGGTTCGTCGTCGTGCCTGCGTGGTTTCACGGCCTGCTGCTCAAGGACGAGCGGTTTGTGCGTTCGGGCACGATGGCGTCCGACCGTCGGCTTGCCAATGGCGAAGTCGGCGAGGCCGCGGGCTTTACCATACTCAAATCGAACAACGTGCCCAACACGACCGGCACGAAATACAAGATCATCGCCGGCCATTCGATCGCGACCGCCTACGTCGAACAGGTCCTTGACGTGCAGACATACAAGCCCGAAAAGCGTTTCGGCGACGCCGTCAAAGGCCTCCACGTTTACGGCGCAAAGGTCGTGCGTCCCAATAACCTCGCTCAGTTGATAGCGAATAAGTCATAGCAGTGTTCAGTGGTCTGTGGTCAGTATTCAGAAAAAACTGACCACCGGCCACTGACCACCGACCACTATCATTATGGAAACACCAAAAGACAAATTAAAACGAATGACGGCGTGGAGTGCAGACCCGACGCTTTCCGAAGAAGATCTCGACGCTGCCTTGGCCGCAGCAGCTATGGCAGATGAAGACGGCCTTCCACCGACAGACGGCGGATGGAAACCGACCTACGACCTTAATGCTGCTGCGACCGCCGCATGGCTCGTCAAAGCCGCCCGCGCAAGCCCTCTGACAGAGGTCGATCCACCCGGATCGGGCATCGTCACGTCAAAGGTCTTTGACAACTGCCGTGCAATGGCACGGATCTACGCCGCGAAAAGGACGGCTTGCGTGCCGATAAACACAGCCTAATTCAATATATATGTATAAGCATATATATTATTGATCCATTTGAACGCGGATTGAGCAGATCAGGCGGATTTACACAGATCAAGAACAAGAAATTCATATTTTCTGCTTTCTTATCAGTGTTTATCCGCCTGATCCGCACGATCCGAGTTCTATTTCCGTCCCACCGTGCTAAAATCACGCTTAAATGCGTGA
>JANMDA010000422.1:0-3874 GCA_031376085.1 Chloracidobacterium sp. | reverse complement strand
CGGAAGCATCGGTTAGAATGCGTCCGGCTGATTTTTAGATATATGACAAAACAACTTAAGCGCCTTTTTTCTTCACCGCCGCTTTCTTCAACTTTGCCTGTGGCTTTATGCTAGGGGCAGGCTTTGTTGTTGTTGTCGAAGCCGGCTTTACAGGTGCAGTCACCGGTGGTTTTGTCGCAGGTGGGCCCGGTTTAACTGCTGGCGTGGTTGGCGGGGCAGTTGTCGGAGTGGTAGTTGTCGCCGGTGCGACCGGTTCCGGATCAGAGATCGGCGTTATCGGCGTCGTAGGATTTACGAACGGTTTTTTCATCGTGGCCGCGATCCAAGCATCTACACCTTCCGTCTTGAGAAAGCGACGTTTATAAGCATCGTCAATATTTTTCTTTATCTGTGCCTTGTATTCGGGTTTTGTACCAAGAGTGTAGGCTCGTGAAAATGAATCAATTGCCCGCTCCAGCGTACCATTTAACATTGCAACAATAGCTTTGATCTCATCAACCTTGTTTTTCGCAACCTCAGGTGTATCCGCATCGCTCTGAGCGGCGACCTTGGCCGTGTATTGCTCCACGAGTTTATTAATCTCGCCGAAGTAGTAGTTGCCAATGAATTCATATGGATTTGGATTTTTTGCCACATCGGAACCTGTAGCCTGCGTTGCAGCATATAGGTAAGGCAAAGCAGACAACTTGTCATTTTTACCTTTTTGATAGATCGATCCAATAGTGAGATTCATCCATCCTTGGGCATCTTCTTTTGTTTTATATGTAAAGGGCTTGACACCGAATCCCGGTTTGAATTCTTTACCCGCCTGAAGGTCGGCCAGCGACTGCTTGGCATAAGTCAGTGTTTCATCCGTCCATTTGTTATTACCGGCAAACATTTCATCATAGCCGATAGATCCCAAAACGAGTTCGACTGCCCTGTAATCATCCGGCTTTTCAGCAAGAACTTGCTTGCCGGCTGAATATACATCATCCCAGTTCTTAGCGGTTAATCCACTGTCGAATTTCTGCAAAATCTTCCGAAAACGAATAGTATCCTCATCATCCTTGATACGCTTTTCCATTTTAGGAATGTAACTTGTAAGGTAGTCAGCAAATTCCTTACTACCAGGACAAGCTCCATATTTTTCTTGATACTGTTTGCCGGCATCCAGAGCCATTTTTCGCTGTGGCAGATCCAAAGCGATATCGTAGACTTTACCCGCAGTCTTCGCAGCCGCTCGTGCTGCGGTATCGCCGGCGTAATTGTCTCTAAATTTTGCGTCGAGTGACGAAATACTTGCGGCATCAGCACAAGGGTCCGGTTTCGGCGTCGGGTCCTGAGCAAAGCTTGCTACAGTTCCAAGCAAAGTGAATACGGCCACTAAAACCGCAATGTTTGTATATCTAAAAATCGTTTTCATTTGATCCTTCCTCGGGTGCTTTTTTTCACACCAACTTGCTTCTTATTTACCAACCGCTTTGCCAAAGGTTCACGTCCTTCGGTTTCGCGTTATTTCAGATGATACGCTTTGCGGGAAAGTTGCTATCGTTCGCGGGCGTACTATCTCATATAACAAAATATTCAATTCTGCCAAATCTTTTGAAAAGGTAAATAATCCCGTAGATTCGCCGCCCGTGTCAAGCTGACGGTAACATTGCTTAACAAAAAGACATCGGCTTCCCTTATAGGTAAGTGTCCGATGTCTTTTTACAAAAGGCTATAACTTAACGCCCTGTTGCTCCGTGTGGCTTTTTCCTATTTGTCGTCGTTATCAAAGGTAATGATAACGGGTGGAAAAAGCGGCTTTGAATTGCCTGTTTTTGTGATCAATTTCCTTGTCGAAGGCTTTGGAACGCTCGGCACAACTATCACGTCACGACCTTTCATTTCCTCATCCGAAGTTGCCTCATCTTCGTCCGCAGCGTCGCCGAACTTGGCAGCGGTTTGAGCGTCATATTTTGGCTGCAAGTGAAATTCCGTCTGTGCCAGATTGCGGTTGGTCCTGACGATGGAATTGCCCAGTGCCCTGTAGATCTGCCCTGCAACAGCGGCAGCGTATTTGCCGCGTTCGCTCCTACCGCGAGTTATGACCGCGACAGCGTATTTTGGACGTTCGACCGGAGCGACCGATGCGAACAGTCCTACCCACGAACCTTTATCGATACATGAGCCTGTTTTTCCCGCGATGCCTTGCGAATGATCGACTCCGCGTCTTGCGGTGCCGTAATCGGCGGCACCCATCATTCCGGGTATCACGCGGCGGACGTTCTGCTGCGGCAGATCGACATTAGCACGGTAAAATGGGCGAAAATTCGCCTGTTCAATATTGTTACGCGGGATGCGCGGCAAAACGCGATGTCCGCCATTTGTAATGGCAGCCGCCATTACGGCGAGCTGAATGGTCGTAACCTCGGTATCGTCGCCGTGCGAATATATGCGGGCATTGTTATTGCTGTAAGGCAGCCTGCCTGGAACTTCGCCGTCGAGATTGATACCCGTCTGTTCGCCAAGGCCGAGTTTTTTTCCATAATCGACCAATTTATTATTGCCAAGCTGCGCTCCCGCACGCTGAAAATATCCGTTGTCCGAAAAAGCAAGCGAATCATCCAGATCGCGGCGTGTCGAAGTGTTGCGAATCGAACCGTTTTCCTTGCTTATCACACCCTCATTAAGTCCCGCAGCAGCAGTTACAAGTTTGATCGTCGAACAAGGACGAATGCTGCTTCGAACCGCCCAATCCTGATTAACAATGGTGAGAACTTTGCCGGTCTGTGCCTCCATTACGACGACCGAACCGGCGTGGCTGCCAAGAGCATTGATCGCCGCAGCCCTGATCCTGAGGTCCTCGCCCTCGGTTTTGTCATTTGAGATATTTGCAACAGTTTCGGTGCGAAGTCCACGCTCGAAAGCAACTTGTCGAGCGATCGCTTCACGTCTGGCTTGCTCTCGGCGGCGATGCTCGGCGAGGATGGCCTGACGCCGTTCGTCCTCTTTTCGGCGGCGTTCGGCGGCTTCTGCTTTAGATTGTTTTACCTTTTGGGGATCTTTTTTGGCCTGCTTTGCGTCGTTTTTAGCCTGCGCCTCTGCCTTTGCGCGTTCTTTAGCTGTTAATCTGTCTTTTTTCTTGTTGCTGTCGGCCAAATTCGCTTTATCGCGACCTTTTTTGGCATCCTTTGTACGGGTTGCGGCCTTCTTAGCAACGGCCTTTTTGGCGTGGGCAGTCTTTTTGGTCTGGGCCGATATGCTGCCGGTAAATACCAGACTAAAAACAAAAAGAGCCAGGAGAGCGCTTGCGACGGAGTATTTGGTGCACATTAACTTCATGCTTTACCTCGGTGGCGGATTTGAATTTGAGATTATTGGAGGAGATCGAAATCTCGATCTGTCGAATATAGCCCTGTAGGGCGTTTGCGAAAAAACTAATCTTGAATATAACATTCAAACGGCAGTGAGGCAAGCGGTTATTTTTTAGTAATGAAATTCTTCAACACATTTCGAGGCAGGCTCCTGTTAATTCTTTCGCTGATGCTGATGGCGACTCTCGGTGTGCAGTATTATCTTAATCTTCTCACACAGCAGGAGAACAACGATCTACGCGAGGCTCAGGCACAGGCCTTGGTTGCAGGCATCACGCTTGGATTTACCAGCATCCCGCTAAAAGATCTGCGCGTTCAGGATCTGGTTGACGATAAGGACCAGACCTATTTCGACGAAGCGACCAAGGAGCGGATCAAGGACATTATAATTATCGATGACAAATGGCATGTGACTGACAGCCTAAATCGGGAATATCTGCCGAGTTATGATGCGGACGAAAATGTTACATTCAAAAAACTAAGCGAACTTCCCGGTCTGCCGCCGCTAATGGAAGGCAAACGTCTCGGCGACG
>JANMDA010000415.1:0-2121 GCA_031376085.1 Chloracidobacterium sp. | reverse complement strand
GTTTGCCCGGTGACACCGCTACAGGCTGCTTTGTCAAAAGTGTTGATGGCGGACGATACCTATTATCCGCGTCTTCGAGACAAATTTGATGCAAAACGCCGCAGTTTTTCCGGAGGCATTACAGATCTTGGGTTCAAGATCTACGATTCCGGCTCGGCCTTCTATCTGTGGGCACGCATTCCCGAAACCTTCACCGACGCGATTGCGTTTAACGAAATGTTGATGCGTGACGCCGGTGTCGGAATGACGCCCGGCAGTGCGTTTGCCGATAGCGACGATTGGGATGCACACGTTCGCATCTGTATCGCACGCGAGGACAATATTCTCGAAGGCGCGATGGAAAAGCTGCAACGCATTCTCCGTTAAGACAATCTATATTTTGGGTGTAATTATGAAACGAATCTTTGCCCTGTTGATCTGTATCAATTTGCTTGTTTCGTTGGCACTTGCCGACGAAGGAATGTGGACTTTTGACAATCCGCCGCTCAAGCAGTGGAAGGAACGTTACAACTTCGAGCCGTCGAAAGAGTGGCTTGATCGTGTGCGGCTTGCGTCGGTTAAGTTTCCGGGTGCGTCGGGTGTTTTCGTTTCGCCGAACGGCCTGATCGCTACCAATCATCACGTTGCATCGTCGTTTATCGAACGGTTGTCGAGCAAGGAACGCGACCTTCTGAAAGATGGTTTTTACGCCAAAACTCAAACAGATGAACTAAAAGTGCCGGATGGGAATGTTTCCATTTTGCAATCATACGACAACGTCACCGAGCGTGTTCACAGCGCAGCAAAAGCAGGTACAAACGACGGTGATATGGCCGCAAAACGCACTGCCGAGATCGCGGCGATCGAAAAAGATTGTCCGGCAGGGCTAAAGTGCGAGGTCGTGTCGCTTTATAGCGGTGGCGAGTATTGGGTGTATCGTTTTAAACGTTACACAGACATTCGGCTTGTGATGGCGCCTGAGGAACAGGCGGCTTTCTTTGGCGGTGATTATGATAATTTCGTGTATCCGCGGCACGATCTCGATTTCACGTTTGTGCGAGCTTATGAAGATGGAAAGCCTGCGAACACGCCGCAATATATGAAATGGTCGGCAACAGGAGCACCGGAAGGCGAATTTGTTGTCGTCACAGGTTATCCAGGATCGACGGCTCGCTTGTTGACGGTCGCCCAACTTGCTTATCAACGCGATCTGGGAAATCCGCTTCAGGAACAAGTCTGGAAAGTTCGCCGCAAAGCGCTCGAAAATTACTCAAAACTTGGTGCCGAACAGCTTCGTCAGGCAAATCCGGGAATGCGTTCGTATGCCAATTCGCTCAAACGTCTCGAAGGCCAGCAAAAAGGCCTACTCAATCCGCGCAACTTTGCCCGCAAGGAAGCCGAAGAAAAAAATCTCCGTGACAAACTTGCGGCCAAGCCTGAGCTCGACAAAAAATACGCGCCGGCATGGGCTGCGATAGCAAGTTCTTACAGCACTCTTCCGGCAAAAGCAAAACAAATCGCATTTTCCAGCTTAGGTTCGTCTCAGCTTGCGACGTTCGCACGGCAGATCGTGACCTACATGAGCGAGACTGCGAAACCTGACGGCCAGCGTTACCCAGAATATCGTGATGCGAGGCTTGAAGCGTTCAAGACGTCGCTGCTTTCGCCGGCGCCGATCTATCCCGAGATGGAAGAAGCCGCATTGACCGCGTGGTTTGTCGAAGCAAGAAAAGTTCTCGGAGCTAACGATCCATTTGTAAAAGCTGCCCTCGGCGATGCTGAGCCGTCCGAGGTTGCAGGCCGCGCAGTTCGGGAAACGAAGCTTCTCGATCCTGCGGCTCGCAAGGCATTGCTAGAAGGCGGTGCTGCGGCAGTTAATGCTTCGACCGATCCGATGGTCACGCTTGCCCGTCGCGTCGATCCCGTCATCCGCGAACTCCGCGAGTGGAACGAAAAAAACATTATCAACGTCGAGACCGCCAACGGCACAAAGATCGCTGAGGCGCGTTTTGCTGTTTATGGTAAGACGATGCCGCCAGACGCAAACTCACAGCTTCGCATCGAATCAGGCGTCGTGAAAGGCTACGAAGAAGACACGACTCTCGTGCCTTACAAGACAACATTCTTCGGCCTGTATGATCG
>JANMDA010000370.1:0-1760 GCA_031376085.1 Chloracidobacterium sp. | reverse complement strand
GACACCGTTTTTTTCCAGAACACTATCTGTTGCCGACTCAAAAACTGTGCTCATATGAAAACTCCTAAAGGTAAAGACAGCGATGCTGATTTAATACTATTTTAACATTTGAAGCCGTATTTTGGAATGTGATGTCCGATGTATTTTTTGCTTACTTTGAACTTGAGAACTTGAGCAAAAAACCTCCTCAAGTAGGGGAATCGTAAACCAATCTGTAAAGAGTTGTCAATAAAAATCTTCTACAATATCTTGGGCTAAGGCTCATATTTACAACAACAGGCGGTGTTAAAACAATGTATTCGTTTAACTTGCGGGATCGAGCGCGGTAGAAATAAGTTTCTTCGCGTGATGGTTTAAGTGTTGCCCGAAAGGCCACTGTATTCGCCGCAAAAGTAAACGAGTGGATCGCCATCGTTGACCGTTACATTTTCCACCTGGCCGACAAAGATCGAATGGTCGCCGCCGTGATAGGAAAACGTCAGACGGCATTCAAGGCTCGCCAAAGCATCCTTCAATACGGGAATGCCTTCGATGCCGGGATAAAACTCGACTTCTTCGAATTTATCCTCAAACGGAGCGGCGAATCTCTCAGATGCATCTGCTTGCGAATCGCGGAGGATATTCACAACAAACACGCTTGACTCTTCGAAGGCATAATGGCTGACCGTCGATTTTTCGATGCAGATGAGCACCATCGGCGGTTCGAGCGACACCGAGCAAAATGCCGAGACCGTTATTCCATGCAGTTTGCCTGCCGCGTCTTTTGTCGAAACGACAGTTACGCCGCTCGCAAATCGCGACATCGCATTTTTAAAATCTTCCTGCTCTACAGCCATATTAAAAGAAATCTACATTATCATTTCGCATATCGCAAAAACCGAGGTTTTGATAATTGGCGGTCAATAACTGATAATTTTCCGCAATGGCCGAACTTGCAGAGTTTCTTGATACAGTTCGTCGCACAACAGATGCGATGCTTGAGCAATGCGTTCCCGGCGTTGATGTTGAGCCGCGCCGTCTGCACGAAGCGATTCGCTGGAGTCTATTTGCAGGCGGCAAACGCATCCGGCCCGCTATCCTGTTTGCCGTTGGGCAGACGTTCAACGCTGCGTTTGATGATCTTTCCTCTACTGCCGCCGCTCTAGAGATGATCCACACATATTCGCTCATCCACGACGATCTGCCGGCGATGGACGACGATGATCTACGTCGCGGTAAAGCTACTTGCCACAAACAGTTTGACGAAGCGACCGCGATACTCGCAGGCGACGTTTTGCAAACCCTCGCTTTCAAAGCAATCGCGGAGGATGTAAAGTTGTCGTCCGAAACTCGCATAAAACTAATCTCAATGGCCGCCGCCGCCGCCGGAACGCCTTACGGTATGGTCGCAGGACAGCAACTTGACCTCGACGCCGAAGGCAAAACGCTCAGCATTGACGAGATCGAGCAGATCCATCGCGGGAAAACCGGTGCGATGATCTCGGCGGCGGCTCTGACCGGTGCTATCATCGGCGGTGCGTCAGATGAAGAACTTTCGGCTATCGAAAAGTACGCTTCGAACCTCGGTTTGTTGTTTCAAATAACAGACGATCTGCTCGATGTCACGCAAGCGAGCGAAACGCTTGGCAAAACTGTCGCGACTTCAGTCACCTTGTCGTTCAGTGCGCCCTTCATCGAGTGCCACATCTGGATTTCGGTTTGAGCGAGTGCCAGCGTTGAGCACAACGTTGCGGCGCAAATCAATATCAGCGTACGGGTTG
>JANMDA010000340.1:0-1710 GCA_031376085.1 Chloracidobacterium sp. | reverse complement strand
AACACCTGATTTACGGTCATACGATGAAGCCAAGTCGTAAACGCCGATTCGCCGCGAAAGCTGCCGATCTTGCGATAAAGCTGTATAAAAACGTCCTGCGTGAGGTCTTCGGCCTCGGACGTGTTTTGCAGCATCCTCAGGCAGATCGAATAAACACGTCTGTGATGGCGCTTGTATATCTCCTCAAAGGCAGGCATGTCGCCGGCCGTAGCCATCTTTGTCAGTTCGATGTCTTTTGCTGTGCTGACGTCAACGATGGGTGTTGCCTTCAAAAAGGTCACCTCATCAACTTTGACCCCCTGGTCGCTATGAAAAACAGGAAAACTAAGTGTTTCGGTTGTCATTTCATTACCCTCCTCTGCTCTACATCTCAATCGGCGTGCCAAACCGGTCGATTATTCAACTCATGTGGTGGTTTCACGTTAAAGTGTTAATTTTGTTCACTTTTCTTGGGCATATTTAAGTATTCGAGCCTCATCCAAGAATGGATGTTTATACCTTACAGTGCGTCTCGTGCGTCAAATAATACACCTTTTGGTATATTAAAAACCTAGCTGCATAAGGCATTAAGCGGGAAAGAATGTTAAGATTTACTCCACTAAACACCTGTAACCCGCGTTTGAACAGTGATTTGTTTACAATGTTCACAGTTTTTTCAAAAAATCTTATAGCCGCGCTATTTCTGGCATTCATATACAGTTTATCTGCTTACAGCCAGCCGGTTGGTTCCCTACCGTACACAAGCCAGGAAGTGGCCGCAGACGGAGTGCCAGTGCTTATCAAGCATTTGCCGGAATGGGAAACTGTTCATCACCAGGCCAAGTTTGCCTACAGCGTTGGCGAACTTAAATCGATTCTGGGCGATCATCCGATATTAGACCTCGTAGAATTCCCGGGCGGGACTGAGGCCGTAACGGCTCCATACGGCTCTGGCAAACTGCTTGTAATAGAATATGCAACGCCGCAAGCATCGATAGAGGCCGATGGCATATTTACATCGAAACTTGCCCGTGAAACTACTGTCGTTTATCGCAGGATCGGAAACTACAACGCATTTGTCTTCGATGCAGCCGACCAAGCGGCGGCAAATGCCCTGCTTGACCAGATAAAATACGAAAAAATGGTTCAGTGGCTCGGTAAAAATCCATACGATATTAGCCCAGAGCGAGCGTTTGTCATCGGGACTGCGGACATGTTTCTATCCACGCTTCTTGTTATTGTGATGGGTATCGGCCTGGCGGTTCTTTGCGGGATAGTTTCCGGCTACGTTTTCTTTTCGATTCGCGAATATAGACGGGCCAGCATGCCGACCTTTACCGATGCCGGCGGAATGACGCGGCTGAATCTGGATGGATTTACGCCCGATGTTGTGCCCGAACGTCTTTTGAAAGACTAACTACGGCAGGGCGTCCAACAGTCTTTCGATATCCTCTATATTGTTGTAAAAATGCGGTGCGATCCGCACACGGTCACCGCGCGGGCTGACGATTATCTTTTCGGTCTCAAGGTGAGCCGCAACTTGATTCGAGGTCATGCCTCCGCTGTGCCGTATACAGACAATTTGCGACTTTTCTTCATCGAAGCGTGAACTGACGATCTCATAATCCTTTCCTGCCAAGCTGTCGCAAAGATGATCGGTCAATGACATCAAATGATCTTCAATTTTTTTCGCGCCGGTTTCGTGAAGGAGTTTAAGGCTCTGTTCGAGGC
>JANMDA010000339.1:0-5399 GCA_031376085.1 Chloracidobacterium sp. | reverse complement strand
CTATTATCTTATTGCCATCACTGATAGCACTCGACTGAATATAACCGGCGCAATATAGGTTATTTCCACCCGCGACAGACCACTGCTTAGCGGCCGGCATTTCCATAGAGATGGTTGAACGTGATGACGATTGTGCAACAGCCGACATCGAAAATGCGATGAGCATCAGACTCGATAAAACACTCCGATAGTTTGAAAACTTTTGAAAATTCACGATTTTCTCCTTTACGTTTTTGTGGATTTCGTCGCTCTTAAGAACTAAGCGAGGATTCAGGGCACAATAAAAGATGTGGGACACCAAAAAGGTGCCGTTAATAATTGTAGCCTTATTTTGCCAAGGGCGTCAACATTTTTGTTTATTGTTGAACATATGTTATTCGCGATAAAAACTTGCCGTGATATTCAATAAAGAGAGGATTTGGACACTAGAGGCTCATTTTGCTAATATTGTCGCTTGCGCCGAACATGTCGGCGTTCGGCCGGTGTAGCTCAGTTGGTAGAGCAGTTGATTTGTAATCATCAGGTCGGCGGTTCAAATCCGTTCACCGGCTCCAGTATTTATAAAAAGTTCCGGCTTTTCGGCTGGAACTTTTTTATTTCAATAATTATGGCTTGGTTATCAAGCCGCTTTTGGCCATTCGGTTAAACGCGTGTTGAGTGTATAAATAGATCGGCCGCGCGATAAAAGACGGGCGACGGTCATTGCGAATTGATCGAGATCGTCAGGCTTGCTTAGATATTCGTCCGCACCTGCGGCGCGGGCCTTTTCGATGTCTATAGGACGATTCATTGCTGAAAAGAACATAAACGGCACGTCGCAACCCATATGACGTACAAGGGAACATAATTGAACGCCGGACATATCAGGAAGTGCATATTCCACGATACATAGATCAAAGCCTCTCTGATTAAGCAGCGTAAATGCCTCACGGCCAGTTTTTACTGATGTTATCGAACCACCTATTTTCGATCCATTTAGAACGATCCTTATCCAGTTAATGGTAGATGTATCGTCATCAACACATAAGATATGTGCGTCGGATAATTTCATCATCCTTCCTCCTTTTCAATGTTTGTAGTTTATGGGCATGGCCGTTGCTACTTCGGTATGGTAGAAAACAAACATTCCACATTAAGAACGGCGAAAATAGTTATGATTCGGAAAAAAATCCAAACGATCTATTTCGGTTCAGCAATAATTTCACTAAGGGAGAAAGTTTTACAATGACAGATGTAATTACAAAACAACGCAAAACAGCGCAGTTAAATGGAATTTGGTATTTATTGGCCGGCGGCGGTATAGGAGCGACGCTGGCTTTATTGTTTGCGCCAAAATCGGGAGTTGAGCTTCGGACAGATATTTCTGACCTAACCCACAAGAGCTACCATGAAACAGTCGAACTGGCCCACCAACTCAAAGAACAATCAAATGAGGCCTACAATGCATTAAAGGAAAAAACTGGTAAGATTTACGGTCTCGCTGCAACCAAGTGGCCACACTTAAGCAAAACAGCATCCGAATTGCCGAATGAGGTTATCGACGGTGCTGCAAAGCTGGTTGAAGAAAACACTTCATTGAAAAAAGCTGTGAGCCGAAAATCGGCAGCTATTCTGTAATCGGAATAGTTCACCGGGAGGACAACAGTCGTAGTCATTTACCTGGGCTGCGTGTAAATTCATGGGGAGCTTTCCAGAGTTCCCCATGAAAAAGATCACATGATGCAATTGCCGCGTTTATAAACAATGGAGATTTAAATAAAGATAAGCGTCAACGTGAGTTTGATTTTTGAATATTCGACGGGCTTTCAATCGAGCCGTCACGGGTGGCACCCACGAAAAAGATAAAAAATAATATGCCTGCGATTAGAACAAATGCTGCAATAGAGAAAAGAGCCCAGTTCACACCGCGGAAAGCCTTAGCATTATCTTCACTCGTCACAACATCTTCGCCGTCAACTTTTATTACGTCTTTAGACATATTTTATTATCACGCTATAAAATGTTTGACGGGGTACCGAGTGAACGTTTTGGTGAGGTGTTCAAGGTTGGTCGGCCCCCGCCATACGGGTCAGAGTAAAAGCTACCCTGCCTTCTTGTAAAAACTTATTTCAGATCAAAATGTCGGAGTTGCAAAGCCGATCTCCAAATAGCATGAACACGCCGACTGCTCAACCCGCCTTCTGTCACGGATCGTAATACCACCGCGTGAATAACTAATAAGTTTGCCCTCGCGCAATTCCTGGGCAATACATGTGATGCTTGGCCTATAAACGCCCAGCGTTCTGGCGATCTGTTCATGTGTAAGATTTAAGATCTGTCGCCCGCAACGATCCTGTAGCATAAGCAGCCATGTGCAAAGCCTTTCTCTTACCGAGTGATACATATTGCATATCGCTTTTTGCGAGATCTGCCTAATATACAAGTCGACAAAATGGCTAAGGCTCGTCCGTACTTTTTCGTTCGAGCGCAGTATTTTGTCAAAGGTTTCGGCATCCATACGCTGCGCGGTTCCGGCTTGGGAAACCTGAGTACAGTTAGCCATAAAATGTGAATCTGAAAACATCGACGAAATCCCGACGGCGCCTTCTTTACCTGTAACTGAGATCTCGACCATCCGTCCGTCTTCAAGGATCTTGAATTCCGACACGACTGCCGTTTCGGGAAAATAGATGTAATCGAGCCTATCCTCTTCCTGATAAAGGAATTGTTCTTTCGTCAATAAAACTGGTTTTAGTGACGGTTTTAGCAGCCTGCTCATTTCCAGGGGCATCGCGTTCAAGATCGAATTTCCAGTCATTGACGTCCGTTCACTCGTTATGCCCGAATAAGACTCTGAATAATCATTACTTCCGATAGATTGTGAAACTTCTCTGAAATCCATTTCCTTGTCCCCCCGAAAAATGTGTTAAGTCTTTGAAACCGAAGATTTCTGAGCAAGGAATCGTGGTACAATTCCTTGCTCGTCCCCCTTGGACATTGAATGGGCGACCCCTAATTTGAATTTCGCCCCATCACAAGCGAAAACCACCTTTAGCCCTTTCAATATCTAAATTATGCTCTGAGTTGTTTTTTGGGGAAATCGGGAGAATGAACAATTTTTATAAGGGAAATCCCTTATGGCTAAGGGTATTACACCTACTAATTATCCTGCAGCCAATCCTGCAAAATGGCATAGCGGACAATGTCAATACGGCTCGTTATTCCAAGCTTACGCATGGCGTTGGACTTGTGGGCCTCGATCGTCTTGACGCTTAGGTCAAGCTGTGCGCCGATCTCCTTATTGCTGTACCCGAACGATATAAGTTTAAGGACCTCGCTTTCACGTTCTGAGAGATCACCTTTGTTCTCGCCGCGCAGCGAGTCAGAACGGTTGACGTAACCGCCCATAACTTTACGGGTCAGGCTAGGGTCGAGGTAAGAGTTTCCCGCGGCGACTGTGCGAATGGCAGTTATTAATTCGGTTGGTGCGCTTTGTTTTAGAACATAACCATTTGCACCGGCTCCGATCAATTGCCGGAGATAGCCGTCATCCGTATGCCGTGTCAATGTCAATATCTTGATGTCGGGATTTTGACGTCGAAGCCTTTTGGTAGCTTTTAGGCCATTTAGGTTAGGCATCGAAACGTCCATCACGATGATATCGGGTTTGAGTCTTTCTGCTTCCTGAATAGCAATTTCTCCGTCACCTGCCTCGCCCACTACTTCCATATCAGGTTGGGCATTGACCAGCAGTTTGACGCCTTCGCGAACCGTCAGATGATCTTCTGCAAGCAGGATTCGTAATTTTTCAGCCATATCTTATGTTGAGAGAGGCAACCGAACATAAATTGTAGTGCCTTTGCCACGAGCGGATTCGATCTCGATCTCACCGCCGATCATAATAGCGCGCTCACTCATTCCTATCAATCCCAACCCTTTTCCGGATTCACGGGAAGACTTCTTTTTTTCCGGGTCAAAACCTTTGCCGTCATCCGCGATGATGAGCATGAGGTTCTGCTCTCTTCTTTCAAGCTGCACCGTAACTTGTTTAGCTTCGGCATGCTTTGCAATATTGTTAAGAGATTCCTGCGCGATCCGGTAAAGGTGAGTTTCCACCTCGTGGTCCAGCCTCTCTTTTGGAAGTCCCGCCGAGTGAAAGTCCGCCGCGATATCATAATGCCTTGACCATTCTTTCACAAAGGCGTCAACCGCATCCAACAAGCCAAGATCATCGAGCGTCGCGGGCCTAAGCTCCCACGCAAGAAAGCTGACATCGGAATCGAGAAGCTCGGTGATCTCCTGAAGACGTTCTATACGCGGTTTATATTCCTCGCTGCCCGGCAAGATGTCATGCAGCGAAGTGATCTTCAATCTCAATGCCGTCAGTCGCTGTCCCATCTGATCGTGAAGGTCACGGGCAATTCTGCGTCGCTCGAATTCCTGACTCGTCACTAACCGCCCTAACAGCTCGAGGCGCTGTTTTTCTGAGATCTCGCGTTCTTCAATTTGCTGAACCAGCGCAGCGTTCGATTCCGCAAGTTCCTGAGTTCGTTCTTTTACTCTGATCTCGAGTTCGTTATGAGCACGCTGCAGTTCTTCGGCTTGACGTTTCTTTTCCGTCAGGTCGCTGACTATTTTTAAATAACCGGTGACTGTCTCACCGACATGTACGGGCATCAACACGCTTTGTGCAAAAAAAGTCCCGCCGCCCTTTTTTAAGAGCCATCTTTCGTCCGAAGCACGTTTTTTTCGTCGTGCCGTCGCCATTTCGACCTTAGGAATTGCGCTTGATACATCTTCTGCCGAAAAGAGAATCGCGTAAGGCTGTCCCAGCACTTCATCATTTGAATAACCGAATATTATCTCAGCGCCTTTATTCCAGCTATTAATGATGCCATTTCCATCCAGTAAAAAAATGGCATAATCCGTCAAGCTCTCCATCATCAGCCCGAGCTGCTCCTCGCTCGAACGCAAAAGATCTTCCGAATGCTTTAGATCGGTGAGATCATGCGTTAGCCCGTAGTAACCATAAACCGAACCGTCGGCACCTATGTCGGGAATATATGAAATATTTACATATTTGCCGCCGCCGTGTTTATAGTTCAGCGTACTTTCAAAATTGCATTTCCTGCCTGATAAAGCGCCGTCGATGTAAGGTTTGAGAACATCATAGGTTTCCGGCCCGAATACGTCCCTGGGACCATTGCCGATGATCTCATCGTTCGGGATGCCGAACCAGTCGGTAAATCTCTGATTGGCAAAGCGATAAGTTTCGTTTTTATCCACATAGGAAATAAGAGCCGGCACCGCATTGGTGACTAGCCGCAGTTGATTGTCACTGATCTTTATTTTTTCTTCGATCTCTTTTCTCGAAGTTATGTCGGTGTTAACTCCATACATTCGGATAGCTTCACCCGAGG
>JANMDA010000325.1:0-10134 GCA_031376085.1 Chloracidobacterium sp. | reverse complement strand
AGATTATTTCAAGATCCCGCTCGATCTCGACTCATTCGAAGAGTATTCGCCAAAGCAGCTAAAAGAAACCATCGCCCAACTCGAAGCCGACATGCGCAACGCCGCAAAGGAGATGAAATTCGAGCAGGCGGCGGAGATTCGCGACAGATTGAAATATTTGCGTGAGAGGGAATTGGCGGTTCGTTAACAGAAGATTTTGTAAAATGGCGACTGTGCAGGACAAATGGAATAAATCATGTAGCGGCAATAAGTTACGCGTTTAAGGCCGTTTCACAGTGGAAATAAGTATGAAAGTTTCATACCGGAGTAGGAAAAAGTAGGATTTGTCCCAGCGTTGACGAGCCGCAACGGGACGTTTTGAACACATAAAATTCGTCGCTCTCAGGCGTTCGCGTTTCCATTCGTATTAGGATAAATTGTTTTGTATGCAAGTAAAAACGCAGATGGATGATCTGCAAAATTATCTCACCGACGCCAGCAATATGCAGGGCGGTCATGCCAATAAGCTTTTTATTCCGGAATCGACTGAGGAGATCGCACAGATCATTCGCGAGGCGAATGATAGCAAAACGCCGGTAACGATCTCCGGTGCGAGAACCGGGACGGTCGGCGGAGCGATCCCGTTTGGCGGATATGTCATATCGCTCGAAAAGCTAAACAAGATCGATGTCGACAAAAATACGCGAACTGCTGGGGTCGGAAGCGGCGTTATTTTGGCCGATCTGCAAAAGACGGTTGACGACCAGGGGCTTTTTTATCCGCCAGATCCGACCGAGTGGAGTTGTCAATTGGGCGGAACGGTCGCCACTAACGCATCAGGAGCCAGGAGTTTTAAATACGGAGCGACGCGTGAGTATGTCACGCGGTTAGAGGTCGTTCTCGCTGATGGGCAAATTTTAGAATTGCGGCGCGGCGAGTTTATTGCTGATGCCGATGGTTCGATAACTTTGACAATCACGAAGGGAGAAATTCGAGCCAAGGTTCCAACTTACGGACGGCCCGCTGTGCGCAAAAATGTCAGTGGTTATTTTAACCAAACACCACTGGATGCTATCGATCTTTTTATCGGCAGCGAAGGCACGCTCGGTGTCATTACTGAGATCGAATTGACGCTGCTGCCGAAACAGGAAGGTTTTTTTAGCGGCATCGTATTTTTTGAAAAGGAAAGCGATCTGCTCGCGTTTGTGGATGCGGCTAGAGAATCCTCTTTCTCCGCTCGAAAGAACCCAGTCGCTATCGTTCCCGATTCTGACATCGAAGCGACGATTTTGGAATATTTTGATGACAAAGCGCTAATTTTCGTTTCAGAAAAATTTCCCGAAACGCCGAGCGGAATGGCAGGGGCGATATTTTTTGAGCAGGAAACAACTACCGACAACGAAGACTCTTTGCTTGAAGCATGGAATGATCTACTTGAGAATCACAACGCCGATCTTGAGCGTTCGTGGTTCACGACTAATGAGCAGGACCGTGAAAAGATGCGTGCGTTTCGTCATGCTTTGCCGGTTGCGGTTAACGAGCGCATTTCAAAATACACACAACGAAAAGTCGGCACCGACATGGCCGTGCCGGACACGAATTTCGCTTCGTTTTTGCGATATTACAAAAACATACTTGATGAGAGCGAGCTTGACTATGTGATCTTCGGCCACATTGGAGATTGCCACCTGCATGCGAACATGCTGCCTAAGAATGCTGAAGACGCAGAAAAAGCGCGGCACATTTATAGCCGCTGTATCGCACAGGCGATCATGCTTGGCGGAACGGTTTCGGCAGAGCACGGCATTGGCAAACTCAAGCGAAAATATCTCGCGGCAATGATGGGAGAGCGGTATTTGAATGAGATGGCTGAACTAAAGAGAGTATTTGATCCCAGCGGTATACTGGGGCGCGGGAATATGTTTGACGAAAAATATTTAAATTAACGACTATATGATCAAAGCAATTTTAATGGATTTCAATGGAGTTATCATCAATGACGAACCTGTACAGATGCAGGCATATCAAGAGGTCCTAAAGGACGAGGGCATCGACCTGACCGAGGCTGATTATTTTGCGTCTTTGGGCATGGACGACAGGACTTTTGTAGAAGCGGCGTTCAAGCGATCAGGGAAGTCGATCGAAGGTATCGATGTCGATGAGATCGTTGCGGCCAAATCGGCCAAATGGAAGATGATAGTCGAGGCCGATATGCCGCTTTTTGAGGGGATCAGTGATTTTGTTGAGAAAATGGCGCAGGAATTTTCGCTTGGCATCGTCAGCATGGCTGGATGGAATGAGATCAATTTTGTGTTAAATAAAAGTGGCTTAGCCAAGCATTTTTCCACGATCGTAAGTGCATCTGATGTTTCAAAGTGCAAGCCGGATCCTGAGTGTTTTCGCCTCGGATTTAGGCAGTTGGATGAGGTTCGCACATCGCAGGGACATTTGCCGATGACGCACGGCGAATGTCTTGTTATCGAAGATTCACCGCCGGGAATTGTCGGTGCCCGAAATGCCGACTTGCCTGCACTCGGGGTGACTAATACTGTGTCGGCGGCAGAATTAAGAGCGGCAGGAGCCGCAGCCGTTGCGGCTGATCTTCGCGACTGGATGCCGGCGTCGATACATAGAATTTTTGTATAGATATGTCTGATTATTTTATTTCTTTTGACCAGGCAGAGACTGATCTGCTTTCTTGCGCCGCGTTTTTGGCGGAACGTATAAAAAGCAGCGATGGACATGCGGCTGCAATGCAAACGATCGTGCCGCGATATTTGGCAAAAGGCAATGTCGATCTTGCTGCCGAACTTGCGAACGCGGTTGAAGATCCGTTCTCACGCGACAAACTTTTGACCGTTGTTGCGGAAAAATGTGCTGAACTGGACGACGACGAATACGCAATGCAGCTGGCCGAGGCGATCGAAGATCACGGAATGCAGGCACAGGCCCTCGAACGCGTTGCGCTCGTGATGACCGGTAAGGGCAATATCAAAAAAGCGTCTGAGGTTGCCGATTCGATGGCGCATCCAGATTTTGTTTATGCGGGCATAGCGATCCAACAGGCAGCGAACGGCGACGAAACCGCAGCCTCTGCAACACTGCAACGAATCGAATTTGCTACTGCCCGTGCGGCCGCGTTGCAGCAGATCGCTGCAAAACAGATCGAAACAAAAGAAATTGAAAACGCCCTAAATTCTCTTGAACAAGCGATCACAGCGACGAATGAGATCGAACATGACGAAGAAAAGATCAGGACACTTTGCGATATAGGCAATCTGTTCCTGGAGGCAAAGCGGAATGATAAAGCTATCGGGACATTTGAACTGGCCCGCGCGTCTGCAGAGGTTCTTGACAATATTCATCGTGATTTTTTTCTTGTAAATTGTGCTCTTGGTTTTCTGTTTGCAGGCAGCTCGGAACTTGCCGACAGCACGCTCGATCTTGTTACAGACAAGACGCAGATGGCGTCGGCTTTGCTGGGCATTGCACGCGATCAATGGAGCAAAGACGAAAAAGAAAGTGCGATCGAAACACTTGACGAGGGTTACGCGATATTGAGATCCCAGCGCGAAGCCGAGACTCGCGACAGCCGAGCGCGAAACGGACTGCTTGCATCCATCGGGGTTCAATTTGCCGGTTTTGGCAAAACTGACAGAGGCGTTGAGATCGCGCTCGAAAATCAAAATGAGGAAGAGCGAATGGCGGCCCTTTCGCAGATCGCCCAAATACTTGTAATGCGAAAAGAAGATGAACAAGCGCGGCAAACCGTAAACCTCATTTCCGAAGACTCAGATCGCCTCCTTGCTCTCGTTGCATTGTCGGATGCAAAGCAGAAGCTAAACAAAAGAGAAGCATCTATATCGCTTTTGGATGAAGCTGTGACTCTTGTCGAGACCGTTCCCCAGCTCGCGGCGCGTTCTGGTGTGCTGAATGAAATAGCATTGCGTTTTATCGATCATGGTGAGACCGTAAAGGCAAGGGAAATCTCGCATCAAAATCTTGATCTGATCTGCGAGATCCGTGATGAAAGCAGCCGCGCCGTCGAATTGGCAAAGCTGGGCGTTGTATACGAAATGTCGAATTTCGATCTTTCCGAACCGGAAAAGACAATCCTTACAAAACTGACAAGAGCTGTATAATTTCAAATGGAGATAAAACAACTCAAAGCCTTTCTTGCGATCGCCGAAACCAAGACGTTCACGGCCGGGGCAAAGCTTGTCAATGTAACGCAGGCGGCGATCTCGATGCAGATCAGGCAGCTCGAAGATGAGGTTGGCTTGCAGCTTTTTACGCGGACACCAAGACGCGTGATCTTGACCGAAGCTGGCGAATATCTGCTCGAACGGGCGAGGAAGATACTTCGCGAACATGATTCGGCAGTGGCTGAGATCGCCGAGCTTGGAGGCGTCGAGCACGGGCGTCTGCGGATCGGTTCGGCGTCGGCAGAATTTGCTACGCTTCAGTTGCCGCATATTTTACAAAGAATAAAAGAAAAATATCCGAATGCAGAGCTCAGCGTAAGTGCAGGAACCAGCCAGACGCTCGTGGAAAAGATAATGCACGGCGATCTGGATATTGCGTTCGTTTCTCTGCCTGTCGAGAATTCGAGCATTACGACAGATATTCTCTTCAGTGACGAGATCGTTGCTATCGCACATCCAGGCCATCCGCTTGCAAATAAACGATCGATCAGTGCCTCGGCTCTAGCAAATGAAAAGCTGATTCTTGGCGAACGAGGTGGAAACACGCGTAGAATGATCGACGATTTCTTTAGCTCAGCAAATGTTACGCCGAACATCGTAATGGAGCTTTCGCGGCAGGAGGCTATCAATCAAATGGTCGAAAACGATCTTGGTGTCGGCACAGCAGGAGCAAAAACTATCGCTGACGAGATCCGAGAGGGCCGCCTTATCTCGTGGAAGATCGAGGGTGCAGAGATCAACTGGGAGCTTGGCCTTGCAAGGCTTCGCGGCGGATATTTTTCACCGATTGCAAAGGATTTTGTGGCTATCTGTAAAGAAAGTTTTGTTCAACGAGAAAAACGGCTTAAGGCTCGTAAATAATAAATTCTAATCGTTGCCGCGACGAGCGTCTACGAACGATCTAACAGCCAGGATCACAAACAACAAGCAAACGACAGCCATTGAGATCTGAGAGATAACAGCGGCACCGAGAGTCAATTCGTTAATCTTCATCAACAGCCGTCCTGCCGTCATAATAAAGCCCAACAAGCCTATCAAAACGGCAGCGTGCATCAAATGTCTTCGCATATCTTCTTTAGCTTTGGCTGCCAATCCGAGAATTGCCAATACAATTCCAAAAGCCGCCGGAATAAGAGCAGTTGGACTAGCGTGTCCGGACGTCAAACCGTAAACGTATCCAATTACACCGATCAGCGTGAGCAATAAACCGAATATTATTGAGTTATTTGGCATTATTTTCCTAAGGTTTTAAAGCTCCGTCTATTTTCTGTTGTAGTTTGGACGCCAATGAAGGGTCCAGAACATCAAGTTTTGTCTTTTGCGTCCGAGCAAGAGCTAAGTTCTTTTGGTTAACGTAAACGAGGCCTAGACCATAAACCGCTGTGGTGTCTTTGGCATCGATTGCAAGGGCTCCGTTGTATGCAGCCAAAGCCATATCGTACTGTCTCGAATTCAGGTATGCGTCGCCTAAAAAACTTCGCATCCATGCCTGCGACGGCGACAATTCGACGGCTTTTTTATAGTAGGGAATCGATTCTACATAATTACCGTTGTCATAGTAAGTGTTGCCGAGTGCAATGTAAGCGTCATCACTCTTCGGATCGAGTCTGATGGCCTGCTGAAGCACTGGCACCGATTCGTCGAACCGCTTTAGCACGCTATATGCTCTTCCCAACGCAATAAAGGCAAGCGTGAATTTCGGGTTAAGCCGCGTAGCGTCTTTCAGCAACGGAATCGCGTCGGCATCCATTTTCTTTTCGCGGAAAAGGGCCGCAAGCTCATAATGTGCATTTCCGTCTTTGTGTCCCAGTGTGATCGCCTTTTGAAACATTCTGATCGCATCGTCCGGGCGTTTTTGCCCTTTGTAAACGACGCCAAGCAAGTAGTGGGTCCGTGCGTCGCCGGGATCAAGGGCAATTGACTTTTCGTATGCCTGAGCGGCGGCGGTCAAGTTATTCTGTCGCTTATGAGCAACGCCCAGTTCGGTAAAAGCTTCCGCATTCTTCGGATCATATTCTATTGCCTTCATGTAGGCTGCTATGGCTTCGTTGTAACGCTTCAAATAATCAAGTGAATTGCCCAGGTAGATATGAGCCACGACAAAGTCTGGCTTGTAACGAATCGCATTTTTATAGGCATCAACGGCTTCTTCGTATCGTTTTAATTCATAATACGAAGCACCAAGATAACGATAGGCATTTGCATACTCTGGCTTGTAGCGGATCGCATCTTTGAACGCAGGCAACGCTTCCTCGTAACGTTCGAGGTTGTAGTAAGCAAGCCCGATGTTGTAATAGGCGGCGGATTCGTTTGGAATCTTTACTAAATATTGACGGTAGCTGGCGATCGCCGCCTCGTATTGCTTTGCAGAAAACTGTGAGGTGGCCCGGTCGAAAAGGGCCTGCTCATCCTGAGCCATCGCGGACATGCCGCAGACTGCCAGCAAGACTACTAATATCGAAGCATATTTAAGTTTTTTCATATGAACGTTTCTTCTGAAGGGCAAGGGGTTTTTGATTGTTAAGTCAATGATCGAATAAGACCAAGTCATCATTAATTTTCGCTCAAACCAGTTGAAAAGAAAAGCGCTGTCGCCTAAAGCAATCGGGCTAGGCGATGTATAGATCGGATCAGGCCGCCTTTTCTTTCCGCATTTCATCGATCATCTGAGCAATGGTTTGTTTTAAATGGAGAGTGACTTGAGAGTAGCGATCATCGTCAGTTGTTAGTTGTTCTTTGTGGCTGCCGATCAAATCTTTTGCGTAAAAAGGCTTGCCGATACTTATTTTCACTTTTGCCGGACGGATGCGCCAGGATTGGCGGGCCCAAACGTTTTGGAGGCCGTCGAGGGCGACGGGGACGATCGGCAGATCGAGTTCGGTGGCGAGGATGGCGGCGCCTTTTTTGAATGTATGAAGTTCACCGTCGAAGGCTCGTTCGCCTTCGGGATAGATGTTGAGCACTTTGCCGTGTTTGAGGCCGATGGCACCGGCTTTCATTGCCCGCATCAGTTCGGTGTCGGGGTTGACGGGAACGACATTCAGCATCTTGGCGATGAAACGCATAAATGCATTGCTGAAAAATTCGCTTGCTCCGACGTGGAAGATATTTTTGAACAAAGGATACGGATAATTAGAGCAGAGCACGAACGGATCGAGAAAACTCTGATGATTCGGGCAGATGAGGAATGCGGAGGCCTGCGCGTGAGCAAGGGCGTTATCATCAAGTTGAGTGTTACGCCCTTGCTCACGCGCGGGCTTCTGCAAATTCTCAAACCCTTGAACTTCGAGTCGCATAAAGACACGGAAAAACAGGTTAAAGCACTTATAGATCGTGAAAGCGAATATGGCGAATATTGGACGATCCTTTAGAATACCTTGAACCTCGGGGAAATCGTCGTCGGCTTCGCGGACGATATTGCCCCAGTTTAGGTCAACTGAGACGGCTTCGGTGGTCTCGCCGCCGTGTTTGTTGACGAGTTCGATCACGTTGGCAACGGTCAGAGCCTGAGCGGCTTCGTCGCCTTCGAATTCGGTCGAAAAAGCCTGTTCAAGCGCCGCGAAGGTCTCGGCACGGGCGAGGCTGTCGAGGCCGAGGTCGATCTCGAGATTCATTGCGGGATGAACGATCTCAGGGTCTTTTGCATTTTGTTTTATTGCAGCGACTACTGCTTTTGCAGTATTTGTTTCAAGCAGTGAGTTGTCTTCGGAGGAAAATTCCCAAGCCTTTACCTCTTTAGCCTCCGCGGCTATGTCGCCCGTTTCTATTTCTTTCTTAAGCTGAAACCGTTTGATCTTGTTAGTCGCGGTTCGCGGCAGTGGCTCGGCCCGAATAATGTAATCGCGGACTCGCTGGTATTCAGGCAGCTCGCGGCCGAGATTGTCGAGTGCGTGGCGGATCGCTTCTTTTGAATTCGCGACTTTTGTCTGTTTAAGGTAGTCAAAATGCGGAACGACAACGGCTGCGAGTTTCTCTGCTCCTGCGCGAGCTTCGCTTTCGTCCTCGACTCCGATTATCGCAAGTTCGGCGACGAGCGGGCATTTTAGATAATGAACTTCGAGATCTTCAGGATGGACATTCTTGCCCGACGGCAGAACGATCACATCTTTGCCGCGACCGACGATGTAAAGATGGCCGTCCTTGTCGATCTTGCCCAGGTCGCCTGAGCGGAACCAACCGTCGTCCGTGAACGCCTCGGCCGTCGCCTGCGGGTTGCGGTAATATCCATTGAAAACCATCGGCCCTTTGATCAAAACTTCGCCGACACCTTCTTTATCGGGGTCGAGGATCTTGATCTCGGCACCGTACATCGGCTGGCCGACAGAGCCGACGCGATTGTCGTCTTCGTAAGTCGCGGTCGCCGCGCCGCTGGTTTCGGTCAAGCCGTAACCTTGCAGGATCGTAAAGCCCAACTTGTGAAAATCCATTGCCACGTCTTCGTCAAAACGAGAACCCGCCGAGATCGCGATACGCAGCTTTCCGCCAAAAGACTCATGCACCTGTCCGAAAAATTTCTTGCCGAGATTAACGTGAAATGTGTTACGAAGAGTGCCGTTCAGACTAAGCATAGTTTTGAAAAGCATTTGAACAGATTTTGGCTTTGCTTTGACTGCGTCGAATATCTTTTTGTGAAACAGATACCAAAGCCGCGGCACAGTTGTCAGGATCGTCGGTTTGAACGATTTCATTGCCTCGCTCAATTCGGCGGGTGTCAGTTCTTTGAGATAACCGACTTCGCAGCCGTAAGTCGTGGCGATCCAGAGATTGACGATCTGCAAATACGCATGAAAGAGAGGCAAGAGACTGAGTATCTTTTCCTTGTCCGAAAGTTTGAGGACCCGATTGACGCCTTCTAGTTCGGCGATGATGTTAGCGTTAGTCAGCGGAACGCCCTTTGGTGTTCCGGTGGTGCCGCTGGTATACATCAAAACGACTATGTCTTCGCCCTTTCCGGGGGGTGTTTCTTTTGCAAAGCTAACAGGGAAATCAGTTGCGGCCCAATCTTCAAAAGATTGGAAGCTATTGGACGCATTCTCCATGCTCCATACAACAGCGGGAATATGTCTGCCGAGCTTTTCTTCGATCTGTTTAAAACGTTCGGTCTGATCGGGCGAGAGAAATGCTACCTTTGCTTCGGAGTTTTCGAGAAAATTAGTGATCGTTTCTATTTCGCCGTGCGGATCGAGCGGGACGATGACCGCTCCGTGTAGAAGCGTTCCGAGATACGCTATTGCCCAAGACGGGTGATTTTCACCGATCAGGGCGACGCGGTCGCCTGTCTCGACGTTTTCCAGGCGAAGACGATATGCGATCGAACGCACGCGGCTAAGAAGCTGCCCGAATGTATAAGTTTGCGAATCGCTCCCGACGATACGCATCGCCGTCTTCTCAGGCCGAGACTCAAATGACCTTATAAGTTGTTCGCAAAAACTTTCAGCCATATGAAATGCTCTAGCTTTTGAATTTTCCCAATGCAACCCGGATAAGGAGACGGCCATTAGCTCTTTTCATTATTTGAATTATCGTATATTCTGAGGCTCGTGTCACCAATTGCCGTAACTCTGATCCTGCTTCTTGTCGCGATCATTCTTTTCGCGACGGAAAAAATACCTGTAGATATTGTTGCACTTTTGTTAGTCATGGCGTTGGTATTCACGCAAGTGTTGACGGTGCAGGAGGCGGTTGCAGGTTTTGGCAACGACATCATTATTACGATCGGGGGCCTTTTTGTTTTGGTTGGTGGTTTGGCTAAAACAGGCGTTGTCGATCTGATCGGGCGTCGCATGCATCGCATTGCGGGCAACAATGTTTTTATTCTCACTGCACTTATTATGATGTCTGCGGCTGTCAGTGCGTCGGTACTCAAGAATACAACGACCACCGCAATGTTCTTGCCGATCATAATCGGGCTCGCTACAAAGGCCAAAATACCGCCGTCAAAACTCCTTAT
>JANMDA010000164.1:0-3204 GCA_031376085.1 Chloracidobacterium sp. | reverse complement strand
TACTTACCAACTCTCAACTCAAGAGACTCGCAGGCTGGCAGCCTGCGTTCCGGCGTCGGTTAAAAGAATCTAAGATCGTGCCAAATATTCATCGAGCACATACGCACATAAACATCCGAAAATCCCACTACGAATAAACTGATCCACGCGAACAGCATGTGCCGTTTGTTTAGTTTACTTACACAATCGTAGGCTTTCTTCTGCTTGGGTTTATTCGACAGGACATCCCACGCACCGCCAATCAAATGCCGCAGCGAATGACAGCTAAATGTATACAGGCCGAGACAAATAACATTTGCAGTTAAAACAAGTGTGCCCAGACCGATGCCGAAATGCTCCTTGCCATCCGTGCCGGTAAACCACATTGCCTTCCAGGCGTCATGCGCGAGAAATAATAGAAACACCAGAGCAAGATAGAGAAAGTAGCGGTGAATATTTTGGATAATCAGCGGAAACCAGTTTTCGCCGCGATAGCCTTTGCGAGGTTCGCCAACCGCACACGCAATCGGATCGGCCCACATAGCTTTGTAATAAGCTCCGCGATAGTAATAACAAGTAAACCGAAACCCACCAGGTGCCCACAGTATTAAAAGTGCGGGCGAAAAAGGCAGCCACGACGGTATCCACTCCGGTTTAGCAAACCATGCATGAGGCGAATTTCCAAAAATTTCCGGCGAATAGAACGGTGAAAGATAACCAGTGCCCGGCACTGAATAGTGATTACCTTGAAACGCCGCCCATGTCGAATACACGACAAACGAGCCAAGACCAATGAAGGTAAGCAGCGGCGCAATCCACCAGCCATCTTTTCGCATCGTCTGTCCAAAAGCGCGCCGCTGAATAGAAACAAGATTTGATGCCATAAATGGAATGCTGCCGCCAGGAAAGCAAATCTATTTTTTAATGAAACAAATAATGTTTTACGCGAAATCAACACCCAAGTCAAAACTACAGCCAAACGCATCTTGTGGACGAATGTCGGCGCATTTATAATTTGCGTTGGCATCCGCAATAACCATGGATCAAATTATCAGAAGCCGACGCGTCGTAACGCCGCTGATTATCGGCCCGGCGACGGTGCATATTACTGATGGAAAGATCGCCCGCATAGGCGAATGGGACGATGTGCCGGCCGGTTTTCCTCTTACAGATGCCGGCAATTCGGTAGTAATGCCTGGAAATGTTGATGCGCATGTTCATGTCAATGAACCCGGACGCACCGAATGGGAAGGCTATGAAACCGCAACCTGCGCGGCGGCTGCAGGCGGTGTAACGACAATTGTCGATATGCCGCTCAACAGTATTCCGCCAACTACAACGGTCGCTGGTTTCGAAGAAAAGCTCGCGGCCGCCGAAGGAAAATGCACGGTCGATGTTGCATTATGGGGCGGCGTCGTGCCAGGCAACGTTGCAGAGCTTTCACCGCTGATCGAACGCGGCGTTCGCGGATTCAAGTGCTTTTTGATTCATTCGGGTGTCGATGAATTTCCGCACGTCGTTGAAGACGACCTGCGAATTGCGATGCCAGAGCTTGCTCGTTTGGATTCGGTTTTGCTCATTCATGCTGAGGTCGCGGGGCCGATTGACGCAGTTGCAGCTTCGCTCGCTGGACTCGATCCTCGTCAATACGATACTTTTCTACGTTCTCGTCCGCGTGAGGCCGAAAATGAAGCGATAGCTTTGATGATCCGCATGGCCCGCGAAACCGGATGCCGAATTCATATTGTCCATCATTCATCGTCCGACGCTTTGCCGATGCTCCGCAAGGCGCGGGCCGAAGGATTGCCGTTGACGGTCGAAACATGTCCGCATTACCTGACATTTGCCGCCGAAGAGATCGCTGACGGAGCGACACATTACAAATGCTGCCCGCCCGTGCGCGAACGCGAAAATCGTGAGAAACTTTGGGAGGCCATTGCCGACCGAACGATCGATATGGTCGTCTCTGACCACAGCCCTTGCACTCCAGCTTTGAAGTTACAGGAAACCGGCGATTTTATGGACGCTTGGGGCGGCATAGCGGCCTTGCAGTTTGGCCTGCCAGTGATGTGGACTAATTTGAAGGCTCGCGGGCTCGGTCTTGCCGATCTAACGCGGCTAATGTCATTGCAGCCCGCTAAGCTTGCGGGTTTAGACGATCAAAAAGGAAAACTCGCTACCGGTTACGATGCCGATCTGATAATTTGGGACCCGGAAGCTGAATTCAAGGTTATTCCTGACATCATCCAGCACCGTCACAAGCTGACGCCATATACAGGAATGGAGTTGTACGGTAGGGTCGAGGGATCATACGTTGGCGGAAATAAGGTGTTAGAAGACGGCAAATTCACTGAGCAGAAATTTGGTAAGCTTCTGATATAACAATATGGATTTTACGGAATTGATCGATCTTGCATCCGAAAAGCTCGGCGGCGCTGTTTTACAAGCCAACGATGATTTTTTTGCGCAAAAGGAAAATTTGCTAAAACCATCTGCTCCGGTATGGAAAGAAGGTCTCTATACCGATCTGGGCAAATGGATGGACGGCTGGGAAACGCGACGTCGGCGTTCGCCTCGTTTAGATGAGAAGTTTGATTGGTCTGTAATCAGGCTTGGTATGCCGGGCGCTATAAAAGGTATTGTGGTTGACACTGCATTTTTTCGCGGCAATTTCCCATCGCATTGTTCGCTTGAGGCCTGCACGGTTGACGGACAGCCGGATATTACACAATTGCTAGGTGCGGAAACGCAGTGGAAAGAGATATTACCGCTCTCGGCGTTAAATGGTGATTCGCAGAATAAATTTGCGATTGCCGACACAGGCCGTGTCACGCATTTGCGGTTCAAGATCTATCCTGATGGCGGTGTAGCGCGGCTGCGTGTTCACGGCAATGTGTTGCCCGATTGGGACTCGCTGAAAAAACGAAATAGCGAGATCGACTTGGCCGCAGCGGAAAATGGCGGCGATGTACCGCTTGCGAGTGATATGTTTTTCGGACACCGGCACAACCTGATAATGCCCGGCTTTGCGCACGATATGAGCGATGGCTGGGAATCGCAGCGGCGGCGCGGCCCTGGCCACGATTGGTGCATCGTTAAGCTCGGCACCAAAGGCACGATAACGCGGGTCGAGATAGACACGTCGCACTTTAAGGGAAATTATCCCGAGAGCAGTTCATTGGAAGGCGGCGTATCGGACGGCGGCGATCTCGCCGCGATCAAATG
>JANMDA010000298.1:0-4504 GCA_031376085.1 Chloracidobacterium sp. | reverse complement strand
TCGCCATTGCCGGTGATCTCGCGGAACATCTGATTCGCCTCGAGCGAAACGTGATAAACATAATTCCGCGCAACGCGTGGAGCGGCCTCCTTGAGCGTATCACGAATGAACGCGGTTGTTTCCGCGACTGTCTCAAGTCTTTCCTTTTCCCTGAAATTTTTTTGCTGCGACTTCCTGATCTCGGTAAACCGACTTAATTCGGCGGCAAGCTGTTCCTCTCGTCGTTTTGTTGCATCGAGTGTCGCTTGCGTCTCAGCGAGCCGACGCTCTGCGATCAAAAGTTCTTTGCGCTCGATCTTGTGCAGTTCAACATCGTAGCCCTGACCTGCCGAAGCAAACGCAGCCAGAGCTTTTTCCATGTCGGATTCGGCAGCGGTAATTTTTACCCTGGACGTCTGTAGCTCGGCTGTTCGCTCTTTTAGTGTCGACGCCTCGGATTCACTAGCTACATATGACCGGTGAGCTGCGATCGTTGCATCGCGTTCAGCCGTTAATCGTGACCAATTTTTGTCGAGGTCCTTAAATTCGTCCAATTGTTCGACAAGCAATTTGCGTTCGCTGTCGAGCCGTTCGAGGTTACTCTCAACACTCGTCAGCACTGCTCTTATCTCAGTCTCGCGAATAAGGCTTTTCTCAAGCACGCGTATTCGGGCTGCAGGATCAACCAATGCTTTTAGTTTTGACTGTAATTCGGAGTATTGCTGCTCAAATTTGGCTGAATGTTTTGCATCTTCTTCAAGTGCTTTCTGTTTTAGTTTGAGCCCGTCAACATCCTTTTGGAGCTCCATGCCCAGCCGCCGAAAACCCTCGTTATCTTCAACAGCTTGTTGGGCGTCACTAGCATTTGCCTTCACATCGTCCCGGTGCTCGCGATAGATCAACCGCTTGGTTTCTATTTCTCTTTCGATGCTTTCCAACCGCTCGACAGCATTGCGCGAGCCGGCTATTTTATTGCGTACGTCGTCAATTTCAAACTCAATTTCGGCTTGCTCCGCAGCCTTTGCACGCAGAGTTTCAATTTCCTTACGGGCAGAGGCGAAGGTATTTAGTTCCTGTTCGTGCCTGCGATGATCGGCTTTGACGTTCACAATAGCGGCCTCAATTTTTGCGAGCCCGGAGGTTAACTGATCGCGATGTTTGCGTTCGCGTTCCAGCTCAGAGAGTCGGCCAAGCGCCGCCAGGTGCTGTTCATGGCCGGAACGATTCTTGGTGATCTTATCCACCGCCTGAGTTGCGCGAGCCAGAGCCGTCTCAGCTTGCTGTGCTATCAATTCTGCTTTTTCCTTTTCCGAGCGGCTGCGTTCGAGAGCCGATCTGATGTCCGCAACCTGCTTATCCTGCTCATCCAGAAGTTTTACTTTCGACTTTCGTTCAGTCAATTCATCAGTAAATTTGGCGAGTTGACCGCTCAAATCACTGATCCGGTCTTTTATGGTGTTGTGCTCAGCGGTCACTGTTTCCGAACGTGACAACTCGCCTTCTGCCCTTGCTATACTTTCGCGCAATCCGGCGACACTTTGATCGAGAAAGCGTGACGTCTCACGCAGTTTTTCAGCCGCCTGGCGATACTCTTCTACCTTTAGCAGCCTGTCAAATGCCGACTTTCGCTCGGTTGCTCCTTCGAGAAATATGGCGGTGAATGTGCCTTGCGGAACGCCGATCGCTTGCCGGAACAGCGATTTGAGATCGGTGCCCGGTTCCAGCCCAAGATGCTGCCAGAGAAAGCGGAAAACCTCTTCCTTTTTGTCGGCAATGCGTGTATTAAGGCGAGGATCGGTAACGTGATAGCCGGCACCGCTGTCGCGATAGACAACATACTCGCGTTCGTCAAGGCTGCTTTCAAACGTGATCCTGACCGAGCCTTTCTTCGCCCCGCGACGGACAAAATCCTCTTTTTTGTATTCGAGCAGGTCAAAAAGCGTCCACGCGATCGCCTCAATGATCGTAGTTTTACCTGCGCCGTTCTCGCCGGTGATGGCGGTCGTTCCGCGTGAAAATTCGAATGTTGAGGAAACATGAGATTTGATATTCTCAAGCTCGATCTTTGAGATATGCATCGCAGGATCAAGTTTAAAATAAATACTTTGAAACAGGAAAATTTGAACGCGGATTTAGCAGATCAGCGCGGATAAATTTTCTAAAAATCCGTTTCATCCGCCATGTCCGTTAGATCAGCGTTAAAAAATTGGTTAATTATCACTTACTGTGGCTATGAAAGAACTTCATTATCAGAGACAATTTGCCTATGAAAATTGAAACAGGCGATATAGTGATCGCGGTCCTGCACAGCCCGCGCGAAAAGCTGCTTGCGATCGTCAATGAGATAAACGCTGCCGGCATATCGCTACGCTCGCTGGACCTCGGATATTTTGACGATTGGTGCAAATCGATAACTGCGGGCGAAATTCATTTGCAGATGTCGGACAATTTCTTTCCGATGTGGCGCGTTGAACGCATAACGCGCGACGAAGCGACGGATGACGTTCCGTCGATGTCGGACCAGTTTCATGCCCGAACGGGAAGGTGGCTTACCGACCAATGAGGCCGTCTTCGGAGCGAACCTCAAAACTCAATTATGTTCAAAGATCGAACCCGGTCGAGAGAATCTCCAACCTCATTTGCTGTAACAAAAAACTGTTGGACATCGTCCGTTTCATTTAAGAATTTCTCAATGCCCGAAGTAGGCTCATCGATAAACTTTGGCTCGGCGACAGCAAGACGTTTGAAGCACTCATGAAGGTGGGCGCGTCCCGTTCCCAATTCTCCGGTGTCGCTGCCGATAATAAGCCGAATTGTGGCATTTTCTTCTGCAAATCGCTTAATGACCGCCGCGACAAGTTTCACGCCTTTCTCAAACCGCTCTGATGCAACGACGCCTTCGCCTAGTTGCTCAGCATCGATCTTTTCGCGAAGGGTAGGCATTTTCCCGGTTGTTTTTGGGATGCGATCGTCAAGAGTTATCGTTACGCGTTTGTCGTCATCGGCGGAAAATTCTCGCACCGTCAAAACACTGGCCTTCGCGGTCGCCTTCCAATCAATATGTCTCAAGTCGTCGTTTGGGCGGTAATCGCGCAAGGCAAGAAGATCTTCGCCGACACCTCGTTTATTAGCGGCAAAACTGCCAGCGTCGGCCCTCATGTCCTGAAGGCCTATGCTAATCGGCATATCATTCGGGAAAACTATTAGTTCGGTTTCGCGCGCCGGAAGCCGTCTGCGATGGTTAAAAAATCCAAAAGGAAATTTTGTTGAAAGTTCAAAATCTTTGATGATAAGGCGTCCTCGGTGCGGGAAAACATGTTCGGCTTTTGATTCGACCGTTTGTTTTGGGCCGACATAGACAAAGTGGTTCAATGTGCGGCGAACTGTGCTGCTGCGCCCGAGCCATTCGGCAATCCACAGCGGTAGGATCGCTTTCAGATCGGCGTCTGCGATCGAACGTTCGCGTTCCTTGCCGCGAACTTTGGCGACAACGGAAAATGCCGGAAAAAAACGTTTGCGGTTATGCAGGCTGACGAGAATAGTTGTTGCTTCGCCCGCAAATATAGTCTCGGGAAAACGCATCTTGACATCTAGGTTCTTTAGGCAAATGCTTCCGGCAAAAAAACCAATTATCAAGGTCGCGATCAGGAACGAAAGCACGATAAACAGCAAATTATTGCCGGTGTTCCAGGCAGAAAAACCGACGATCAGTATCAGTACGAGCATCACTGCTCCACCTGTCGTGAATTCGAAGGGTAGATTCATCTGCGACGCTTCGCGGCCTGCATTGCGGGCCAGCGGCGGCACGACAAAGATCAAGATCAGAAGAACAAAGACGAGCGAAATGCCGGCGGAGATGCCCGCGAGCCTTATATTGCCGGTCTGATGTGCGTAAAGAGTAAGGATCGAAAGTCCGATCCCGCCAAACACAACAGCTAGGCCAAGCGCACCGTTACGAAGATCGCGCAGGCTGAATAATTCTGTTAATGAACGAATTTTCATCGCAAAAGAACTTTGCCCGCGAATAATACGATAAGCGCGAATCAGATAAATCAAAACAATTCGCGTTCATGCGTTTTATTCGCGGGCAAAACATCTAAATCGGCACGCTGATAGTTTGCAATATTTCCTTCAAGATCCGTTCGGCTTCGCGGGTCCGCTGGCGTAAAACACCGTTGCGTGAATTGACGATAATTCGATGGCCGAAGCATGGAACGACGAGACGTTTAATATCGTCGGCAATGCAGAAATCGCGTCCTTCGATAACGGCGAGGGCTTGTGCTGAGCGAAAGAGAGCAAGCGTTCCGCGAGGGCTGATCCCAAGTTCCAGGGACTCCGATCTTCGAGTGGCATCGACGATCTGTAGCAAATAATCAAGCAGCGATTCATCAAAGCGAACTTCAGAAACCAACTGCTGCAGCTCAATAATGTCGCGTTGTGTCATTACCGGCTCGACATCGTCGAGGGGGTCAACATTTACACGGTCACGCAGCATATGCCGTTCATCTTCAAGATTTGGATAGCC